>NZ_JBOHGB010000037.1:0-50446 GCF_050699935.1 Actinophytocola sp. | reverse complement strand
CGCTGCTTGTGGCGCAGGTTCTCGCAGATCACCATGACCCGGCCGTGCCGGCGGATCACCTTGCACTTGTCGCAGATCTTCTTGACGCTCGGCTGGACCTTCACGTCCCTGTTTCTCCTGGCCCTACTTGTAGCGGTAGACGATTCGGCCGCGGGACAGATCGTAGGGCGAGAGCTCCACGACCACCCGGTCCTCCGGCAGGATGCGGATGTAGTGCTGCCGCATCTTGCCGCTGATGTGCGCGAGGACCTTGTGCCCGTTCTCCAACTCGACGCGGAACATCGCGTTGGGTAGCGGCTCGACCACACGGCCCTCGACCTCGATGGCCCCGTCCTTCTTGCCCATGTCCTCCGCGTTTCATGCTCTAACTACATGGTCAAACGCATACCGCCCTGCATGAACCCCTCGCGGGCGGAAACGCATGACGGAAACCGGCGCAACAGGCTGCGCCATCGAACCAGTGTACGCACTGTTGGTGACGAGGAAAAATCAGCCCCCCGATACCAGGAAGTGCCACCCGAACCACCACCAGGTGAGCACCACCAGCACCAACGCGGGCCGGTTGTGCAGGGCCGCGCGGAGCAGCCGGCCGGTCGTCGGGATCCGCGAACCCCGGCGTCTCCCCAGCAGCTCGAGGACGCCGAGACCCGCCCCGAGCAGGGCGAACACCGTGACCGTCAGCGCGTGCACGGCCGGCTCCGCAGCATCAGGCGCGCGAGGTAGTACCCGGCGGCCAGCCAGACGATGATCACCACCGCGCGGCCGGGGTTGTGCACGAACAGCGGGTCGAGGACCGCGCTCAACGTGGGGTGATCGGGGTTCGGCGTCGCGGGGTCACTCTGTCGGAGGAAGGAGGCGAGCTCCCAGAGACAGATCGCGACGCCCGTCACGGCCCACGGCCACCACCTGCCAGCATCCGTACGCTCGCCGTGACCGCCGACCACGAGCGCTAGGTAGAGCAGCGGCGGCCCGGTGACGGCGACGGCCACCGCCAGCGGCACGGTGCCGGGCTGCCACATCGCGACGACCCAGCCGGCCGGGACGGCCGCGAGCGCCACCGCCGTGGGCAGGTCCCGGCGCCTGGGCGGGCGCGGTTCGCGCAGCTCGGCCCAGGTGAGCGCGGCGGCGGTCCCCAGGAACACGACGCCGTCCACGGGTGCGCCACGGCCGAGGTGGAACAGGCCGGCGATCACCATGATCAGGAACGGCTTGGTCCGCCACCAGGGTCTGGTCTTGGCTCGGGGCTCCAGCACAAGGGCAATCTTCCCCCGGGCACCCGGGTTCGGTGAACGACGTTTCCGGGCCGCTCGCCGGTCAGGGCGCGGTGAGCACCCAGGGGCCGTCCTCGGTGATGGCCACCGTGTGTTCCCAGTGGGCGGCCCGGGAGCCGTCGACCGTGACGACCGTCCAGCCGTCCGCCAACTCCTCCGTAGGCTCGCCGCCCAGGGTCAGCATCGGCTCGATGGCGATCGCCATGCCCACGCGCAGCCGCGGGCCCTTGCCCGGCTTGCCGTAGTTCGGCAGGAACGGCTCCATGTGCATCGCCCGCCCGATGCCGTGACCGCCGTACTCGCGGATGATGCCGTACCGGCGCCCGTCCGCCCGCTCGGCCACGCGGACCGCCGACTCGACCGCGTGCGAGATGTCCGTGAGGCGGCCGTCGGGGCGGATGGCCTCGATGCCCGCCGCCATCGCCGACCGGGTGGCGTCCGACAGCGCCTGGTCGGCCGGGTCCGGCGGGCCGACCGGGACCGTCACCGCCGAGTCCCCGTGCCAGCCGTCCAGGATCGCGCCGCAGTCGACCGAGATCAGGTCGCCGTCGGCCAGAACCTGGGTGGTGCTCGGGATGCCGTGCACGATCTGCTCGTTGACCGACGCGCAGATGCTCGCCGGAAAGCCGTGGTAGCCCTTGAAACTCGGCACCGCGCCCGCGTCCCGGATGGTCTGCTCGGCGATCTCGTCCAGCTCCGCCGTGCTGACCCCGGGACGCACCGCCTCGGTGACGTTCTTCAGCGCGGAGGCGACGATCAGGCCCGCGGCTCGCATGGCCTCGAGCTCAGCCGGCGCCTTGAGCTCGATCATCCGGCCCTGCAATGACTGGATCGAGAGCCGCAGCGAGTCGAGCAGCCCACCACGGGTCACGTCCGATCGCGCAGCGCGCTCAACACCCGGTTGGTGATCTCGTCGACCCCGCCGACCCCGTCCACCGTGACCAGGATGTCGCGGTAGTAGTCGAGCAGCGGTGCGGTCTCCGCCCGGTACACCTGCTGCCGGTTGCGGATGACCTCCTCGTTGTCGTCCGCACGGCCGCGGGCGAGCAGGCGCTCGACCACGACGTCCTCGTCGACCTGCAGCTGCACGACCGCGTCCAGCTTCTTGTCCGACTCCGCCAGCACCTTGCTGAGCATCTCGGCCTGGCCGACGTTGCGCGGAAAGCCGTCGAGCAGGAAGCCGTTGTCGCTGTCCGGCTCGGCGAGGCGCTCCGCCACCATCTTGTTCGTGATCTCGTCCGGCACGAGGTCGCCGCCGTCGAGGTACTGCTTGACGCGCTTGCCGAGCTCGGTCTCGTTCCCGATGTGCGCACGGAACAGCTCGCCCGTCGAGATGTGCGAGATGCCCAGCTTCTCGCTCAACGCGGTCGCCTGCGTGCCCTTGCCCGCGCCGGGTGGACCGACGAGAACGAGACGCGTCACTTGAGGAACCCTTCGTAGTTGCGCTGCATCAGCTGGCTCTCGATCTGCTTGACGGTGTCCAGACCGACGCCAACCATGATCAGTACGGCGGTTCCACCGAACGGGAAGTTCTGGTTCTGCCCGGTCCCGGTGAGGTCGAGGAAGAAGTTCGGCAGGACCGCGATGATGCCGAGGTAGATCGACCCGGGCAGGGTGATCCGGCTCAGCACGAAGCTGAGGTACTCGGCCGTCGGCCGCCCGGGCCGGATGCCCGGGATGAAGCCGCCGTACTTGCGCATGTCCTCGGCGCGCTCGTTCGGGTTGAACTGGATGCTGATGTAGAAGTACGTGAAGAAGATGATCAGCGCGAAGTACGTGGCGATGTGCACCCAGTCCGACTGGCTGGTGAGGTGGTCGGCGACGAACCGGCTCCACCAGCTGTTGGTGTTCCCGGTGAGCCTGGTGATCTGGTCGGGCAGGTACAGCAGCGCCGACGCGAAGATGATCGGGATGACGCCGGCCTGGTTGACCTTCATCGGCAGGTAGGTCGAGGTGCCGCCGTACATGCGCCGGCCGACCATGCGCTTGGCGTACTGCACCGGGATGCGGCGCTGGCCCTGCTCGAGGAACACGACGCCGATGATGATCAGCAGGCCGAAGGCGCAGACGACGGTGAACACCACGCCGCCGGCGTTGCGCAGGATGTTGCCGCCCTCGAACGGGATGCGCGCCGCGATGTTGACGAACATCAGCAGCGACATGCCGTTGCCGATGCCGCGCTCGGTGATGAGCTCACCGAACCACATGATCAGCGCGGTGCCGGCGGTCATCGTGAGGACGATCATCGCCAGGTTGAACGTCGTGCCCTGCGGGATGATCGGGTCCTGGCAGTCACCGAACAGCTGGCCGCGGTCGGCCATCGCTATGATGCCGGTCGCCTGCAGGATCGCGAGGCCGATCGTCAGGTAGCGGGTGTACTGCGTCAGCTTGGCCTGGCCGGACTGTCCTTCCTTGTGCAGCTGCTCGAACCGCGGGATGACCACGCGCAGCAGTTGGATGATGATGCTCGCGGTGATGTACGGCATGATCCCGAGCGCGAACACCGACAGCTGCAGCAGTGCACCGCCGCTGAACAGGTTCAGCAACTGGTAAATGCTCTGGTCGTTGACGTCCGCGATGCACTTCTGGACGTTCGGGTACGACACACCGGGCGAGGGCAGCAGGGCCCCGACCCGGTAGATCGCCACGATCATCAGAGTGAAAAGGATCTTGCGGCGCAGGTCCGGCGTCGCGAGAGCCGAGCGGAAAGCGCTGAGCACGCAAGGACCTCCTCGGCGTCACCGGCATTTCCGCCGGTGATCGGCTTTGCCGGCTGGTCACCGGCCGGAACACGACCTCTGGTCGCCAGGGCTGCTGGCAAGCCAGAAAGCCTCGGGGGCACCCCTCCCGAAGCGTGCCAACGACTCTAACAGCACGGCGTGGCGCGCTTGCACCCCCTGGTCATAGCGGGGAGGCCCTACGCCGTTCGGCTCAGTCCGGACGGTGGGTGCCGGGCCGTGACCGCCGCGCCGCCAGGTACGAACGCCCCAATGGAGACGTCCGACCCGCGCGACACCCGCTACCGCACGCGAGTGCGGTAGCGGGGGACTCGCGTTGGTTACAGCTTGGTTGCGCTGCCGCCGGCGGCGGTCAGCTTCTCCTCCGCGCTCTTGGAGAACGCGTGCGCGGTGACGTCCAGCTTCACGCCGGCCACGTCGCCGTTGCCGAGGACCTTCACCAACTCGTTCTTGCGGACCAGGCCCCTGGCGACGAGCTGGTCGACGCCGACCTCGCCGCCGTCGGCGAACACGCGGGCGATGTCGCCCACGTTCACCGGCTGGTACTCGGTCCGGAACCGGTTCTTGAAGCCACGCAGCTTCGGCAGCCGCATGTGGATCGGCATCTGGCCGCCCTCGAAGCGCGCCGGCACGTTCTTGCGTGCCTTGGTGCCCTTCGTGCCGCGGCCGGCCGTCTTGCCCTTGCCGGAGCCCTCACCGCGACCCACGCGGGTCTTCTCGGTCTTGGAACCCGGCGCGGGCCGCAGGTGATGGATCTTGATAGCCATCAGTCGTTCACTTCCTCGACGGTCACCAGGTGGCGAACCGTGTGGATCAGGCCGCGGACCTCCGGGGTGTCGTCCCGGACCGTGGTCTGCCGGATGCCCCGCAGGCCCAGCGTCCGCAGCGACTCACGGTGGTTGCGCTTGGTCCCGATCGTGCTGCGGACCTGAGTCACCTTGAGCTGTGCCATGGCGTCACACCCCCTGACCGGCGACCCGGGCACGCAGCATGCCGGCCGGAGCCACGTCCTCCAGCGGCAGGCCACGGCGCGCCGCGACCTCCTCCGGGCGCTGCAGGCCCTTCAGCGCCGCCACCGTGGCGTGCACGATGTTGATCGCGTTGTCGCTGCCGAGGGACTTGGACAGCACGTCGTGCACGCCCGCGCACTCCAGCACGGCACGCACCGGCCCACCGGCGATCACACCGGTACCGGCGCTGGCCGGGCGCAGCAGCACCACGCCGGCGGCCCGCTCGCCCTGGATCGGGTGCGGGATGGTGCCGGCGATCCGCGGGACCTTGAAGAAGTTCTTCTTCGCCTCCTCCACGCCCTTGGCGATCGCGGCCGGCACCTCCTTCGCCTTGCCGTAGCCGACACCGACCATGCCGTCGCCGTCGCCCACCACGACCAGGGCGGTGAAGCTGAATCGGCGACCACCCTTCACGACCTTGGCGACCCGGTTGATGGCCACCACGCGCTCGAGGTGCGGGGTCTTGTCCTGGGCCGCCCCGCCACGGCCACCGTCGCGACGGTCCCTGCGGTCCCGGCGGTCACCGCGCTCGCGGTCACCACCCTGGCCGCCCTGGCCGCCGCCGAATTGCCGCGAACGTCCCGGCATCAGGCGATCCTTCCCGTCTTGTCGATTTGAATGGTCGTTCCCGCTCCACTCATGTGCATAACTAGAACTCCAACCCGCCCTCGCGGGCGGCGTCGGCCAGCGCCGCGATCCGGCCGTGGTAGTCGTTGCCACCACGATCGAACACGGCCTTGGTGATACCGGCGCTCTTCGCCCGGGCGGCCACCAGCTCGCCGACCTTGGTCGCACGTGCCTTCTTGTCGCCGTCCATCGCGCGGACGTCGGCCTCCAGGCTCGACGCCGACATCAGCGTGTGCCCGGCCAGGTCGTCGACCAGCTGGACGACGATGTGCCGCGAGGACCTGGTCACCGCGAGACGCGGACGCTCGGGCGTGCCGAGAACCTTGCGGCGGACCCGGAAGTGCCGGCGTGCCCGGGAGACCCGACGCCGGGTCGAGATGTCCTTGCCAACGGGCTTGCGCTTCGCCGCTGTAGGAGTAGTCATGATCACTTACCCGTCTTTCCGACCTTGCGGCGGATCTTCTCGTCCGCGTAGCGCACGCCCTTGCCCTTGTACGGGTCGGGCTTGCGCAGCTTGCGGATGTTGGCCGCGACCTCACCGACCCGCTGCTTGTCGATCCCCTGGACGGAGAACCTGGTCGGGCCCTCGACCGCGAACGTGATGCCGTCGGGTGGGCTGACCTTGACCGGGTGGCTGTAGCCCAGCGAGAACTCCAGGTCCGAACCCTTGAGCAGGACGCGGTAGCCGACGCCGTGGATCTCGAGCTTCTTCACGTAACCCTGGGTCACGCCGACGACGAGGTTGTTGACCAGCGTCCGGGTGAGGCCGTGCAACGCCCGGCTGCGCCGCTCGTCGTTGGGGCGCTTGACCTCCAGGATGCCTTCGTCACCGCGCTCGACCGTGATCGGCTCGGCGACGGTGTGCGCGAGCGTCCCCTTGGGACCCTTCACGCTGACGTGCTGGCCGTCGATGGTGACGTCCACTCCGGACGGAACGGGGATCGGCAGCTTTCCGATGCGAGACATGTCCTGCTCCCCTCACCAGACGTAGGCGAGGACTTCCCCGCCTACCCGCTGCTTGTTGGCCTGCCGGTCGGTCAGCAGCCCGGAGGACGTGGAGATGATCGCCACGCCCAGGCCGCCGAGAACCTTGGGCAGGTTGTCCGACTTGGCGTACACCCGCAGGCCGGGCTTGGACACCCGGCGCAGACCGGCGATGCTGCGCTCGCGGTTCGGGCCGTACTTCAGGGAGACGACGAGGTTGCGCCCCTTCTCGCCGTCCTCGCTGCGGTGGCCGGCGATGTAGCCCTCCCGCTGCAGGATCTCGGCGATGTTCGCCTTGAGCTTGGAGTGCGGCAGGACGACCTCATCGTGGTACGCCGAGTTCGCGTTGCGCAGACGGGTCAGGAAGTCTGCGATCGGGTCGGTCATCGTCATGGTGACCTGTCAACCTTTCTCACCTGGTTCCCGGCCATCCTGTGTGGACAGCGCGGGCCTGTGGCAATTCTCATTACCAGCTGGACTTGCTCACGCCGGGCAGCTCGCCGCGGTGGGCCATCTCGCGCAGGCACACCCGGCAGAGGCCGAACTTGCGGAACACCGCGCGCGGGCGGCCGCACCGCTGGCACCGGGTGTACCCGCGGACCTTGAACTTCGGCTTCTGCGCGGCCTTGTGGACCAGAGCTTTCTTGGCCATCGGCTCAGTTCTCCCTGAACGGGAAGCCCAGACGCCGCAGCAGCGCCCGACCCTCCGTGTCGTTGATCGCGGTCGTGACGACGGTGATGTCCATGCCGCGCTGGCGGTCGATCGAGTCCGGGTTGATCTCGTGGAACATCGACTGCTCGTTGAGACCGAACGTGTAGTTGCCGTTGCCGTCGAACTGCTTCGGCGACAGGCCCCGGAAGTCACGGATGCGCGGCAGCGCGATGGTCAGCAGCCGGTCGAGGAACTCCCACATCCGGTCCCCGCGCAGGGTCGCCTTCGCGCCGATCGGCATGCCCTCGCGCAGCTTGAACTGCGCGATGGACTTGCGTGCCTTGCGCAGCTGGGGCTTCTGGCCGGTGATCAGCGAGAGGTCCCGCAGCGCACCCTCGATCAGCTTGCCGTCCCGGGCGGCGTCGCCGACGCCCATGTTCACCACGACCTTGACCACGCGCGGGATCTGCATGGCGTTGGCGTAGGAGAACTCCTCCCGCAGGCCGGCCGTGATCTCCTCGCGGTACCGGGTCTTCAGGCGCGGGACGATCTTCTCTTCCGATGACCTGCTTGCAGGGTCGAGCTTCTGCACGGTGGTCACGATCAGACCTCCTTCGCCTTTCCGTCCTTGTCCTTGCCGTTCGGGCCACGGGCGACGCGGACCTTGCGGCCCTCCTCGTTGATCTCGTAGCCGACCCGGACGGCGTGCCCGTCGAACACCAGCATCACGTTGCTGACGTCGATCGGAGCCTCCTGCGTGACGATGCCACCGGTCTTCGCGCCGCGCTGCGTCTGGCTGACCCTGGTGTGCTTCTTGATCCGGTTCACACCCTCGACCAGAACCTTGCGGGTACGCGGGTAGGCCTGAATGACCTTGCCCTTGGCGCCCTTGTCCTTGCCCTGGATGACGACGACCGTGTCACCCTTCTTGATTTTCATCCTCAGAGCACCTCCGGAGCCAGCGAGATGATCTTCATGAACCTCTTGTCGCGCAGCTCGCGACCGACCGGCCCGAAGATGCGGGTCCCGCGCGGCTCGTTGTCCGGCTTGATCAGCACCGCGGCGTTCTCGTCGAAGCGGATGTACGACCCGTCCGGCCTGCGCTTCTCCTTGCGGGTGCGGACGATGACCGCCTTGACGATGTCGCCCTTCTTCACCCCGGCACCCGGAATCGCATCCTTGACCGTGGCGACGATGATGTCGCCGATGCCCGCGTAGCGCCGCGCCGAACCGCCGAGCACGCGGATGCAGAGAATCTCCTTCGCACCCGTGTTGTCGGCGACGCGCAGTCGCGACTCCTGCTGGATCACTTTGCCCTCTCCAAGATCTCCACCAGCCGCCAGCGCTTGGTCGCCGACAGCGGACGAGTCTCCATCAGCAGCACGCGGTCGCCGATGCCGGCCGAGTTCTCCTCGTCGTGCGCCTTGACCTTGGTGGTGGACCGCAGCACCTTGCTGTAACGCGGGTGCTTCTTACGGTCCTCGAGCGCGACCACGATCGTCTTGTTCATCTTGTCGGACACGACGAGGCCCTCCCGGACCTTGCGCCGGCCGCGCGCCTTCTGCGGCGTATCGGTTGACTCGCTCATGCGGCACCTTCATCAGTGGAAACGTCGTCGGGCGACACCGAGAGACCCAGCTCGCGCTCACGCATCACGGTGTAGATCCGGGCGATGTCGTGCCGGACGGTACGCAGCCGCCGGTTGTTGTCCATCTGCCCGGTGGCCATCTGGAAGCGAAGGTTGAACAGCTCCTCCTTCGACTCCCGCAGGCGCAGCACCAGCTCCTCGTCGTTGAGCTCACGCAGCTCGGAGGCCTGAGTACCCGCGGCCATCAGAAGTCACCACCTTCACGCGTCACGATGCGGCACTTCATCGGAAGCTTGTGGATCGCGCGGGTCAGCGCCTCGCGCGCCACCGTCTCGTTCGGAAAGCTCAGCTCGAACATGACCCGGCCCGGCTTCACGTTGGCGATCCAGTGCTCCGGCGAGCCCTTGCCGGAGCCCATGCGGGTCTCGGCGGGCTTCTTGGTCAGCGGCCGGTCCGGGTAGATGTTGATCCACACCTTGCCGCCACGACGGATGTGCCGGTTGATGGCGATACGAGCGGACTCGATCTGCCGGTTGGTCACGTACGCCGACGTGAGCGCCTGGATGCCGTACTCACCGAAGTTGACCCTGGTGCCACCCTTGGCCGCACCGCCGCGCTTTGGGTGGTGCTGCTTGCGGTGGCGGACCTTGCGTGGGATGAGCACTGCTCAGCCCTCCCCGTTGCTAGCGTTGCCGTTCCCGTTCACCGACGGGTTCTCCGGCGCGACTGTGTCTGCGGTGGGCTCGGCCTGCTGCGAGGCGGCGCTCGCCTCGGCCGCGGCCCGGCCCGCCTCGGTGCTGGTCGCCGTGGTGCCCGAGGCACCCGAACGACGCGCCCTGGTGGGCCGCTCCCGGCGCGGCGCGCGCTGCTCCGGAGCCTGCGAGCGAGCCTCGATCTCACGCCGGCCGCCGACCACGTCGCCCTTGTAGATCCACACCTTGACGCCGATGCGGCCGAACGTGGTGCGTGCCTCGAAGAAGCCGTAGTCGATGTCGGCGCGCAGCGTGTGCAGCGGCACCCGGCCCTCGCGGTAGTGCTCGGAGCGGGACATCTCGGCACCGCCGAGGCGGCCGCCACATTGCACCCGGATGCCCTTGACCTGCGGGCTGCGCATGGCCGACTGGATGGCCTTGCGCATCGCGCGGCGGAAGGACACGCGGTTGGACAGCTGCTCGGCGGTCACCTGGGCGACGAGCTGGGCGTCGGCCTCGGGGTTCTTCACCTCGAGGATGTTCAGCTGCACCTGCTTGCCGGACAGCTTCTCCAGCTCGCCCCGGATGCGGTCGGCCTCGGCACCCCGCCGGCCGATCACGATGCCCGGCCGGGCGGTGTGAATGTCGACGCGGACCCGGTCGCGGGTGCGCTCGATCTCCACCTTCGAGATGCCGGCGCGCTCCATGCCCTTGGACAGCAGTCGACGAATCTTGACGTCCTCCGCCACGTACTCCGCGTACTGCTTGTCGGCATACCAGCGGGACTTCCAGTCAGTGGTGATCCCGAGCCGGAAGCCGTGCGGGTTGATCTTCTGACCCACTAGCTGGCACTCCTCTTCGCACTGGGCTTGCGACCACCCTTGGCCGCCTTCTTCACCGGCTCGGGCTTGGGCCGCGACTCCACCTCGACGGTGATGTGGCTGGTCCGCTTCCGGATCCGGTAGGCACGGCCCTGCGCCCGTGGGCGGAACCGCTTGAGGGTCGGGCCCTCGTCCACGTACGCCTGGCTGACCCAGAGCGTCTCCGGGTCGAGGTCCAGGTTGTTCTCGGCGTTGGCCATCGCGCTCGCCAGGACCTTGGCCACCGGCTCGGTGGCCGCCTGGGGGGCGAACCGGAGCACGGCCAGTGCCTCGTCGGCACTGCGGCCCTTGATCAGCTCGACCACCCGGCGCACCTTCATCGGCGTGGCGCGGACGTAGCGAGCCCGAGCAATCGCGCGCGGAAGCTCTTCCTGCGCGGTCGCGTCACTCATCGCTTACTCCCTAGTCCTCTAGCGCCTGCGCGCCTTGCGGTCGTCCTTCACGTGGCCCTTGAAGGTCCGGGTGGGGGCGAACTCGCCCAGCTTGTGCCCGACCATCGACTCCGAGATGAAGACCGGAACGTGCTTGCGGCCGTCGTGCACCGCGATGGTGTGGCCCAGCATGTCCGGGATGATCGTCGACCGGCGCGACCAGGTCTTGATCACGGTCTTCTTGCCGGACTCGTTGAGCGCGTCCACCTTCTTGAGCAGGTGGTCGTCGACGAACGGGCCCTTCTTCAAACTCCTAGGCATCCCTCACTCCCTCCTGCTCTAGCGCTTCTTGCCGGTACGGCGACGGCGGACGATCATCCGGTCGCTGTCCTTGCCCTTGCGGCGGGTGCGACCCTCGGGCTTGCCGGCCGGGTTCACCGGGTGCCGGCCGCCGGAGGTCTTGCCCTCACCACCGCCGTGCGGGTGGTCCACCGGGTTCATCGCGACGCCCCGGACGGTCGGGCGCTTGCCCTTCCACCGCATGCGGCCCGCCTTGCCCCAGTTGATGTTGGCGTGCTCCGAGTTGCCGACCTCGCCGACCGTCGCGCGGCAGCGCACGTCGACGTTGCGGATCTCGCCGGAGGGCATGCGCAGCTGCGCGAAGCGGCCCTCCTTGGCGACCAGCTGGACCCTCGTCCCGGCCGAGCGGGCGATCTTCGCCCCGCCGCCGGGCCGCAGCTCGATCGCGTGGATCACGGTGCCGACCGGGATGTTGCGCATCGGCAGGGCGTTGCCCGGCTTGATGTCCGCGCTCGGCCCGTTCTCGATCCGGTCACCCTGCCGCAGCTTCTCCGGCGCGAGGATGTACCGCTTCTCGCCGTCGGCGTAGTGCAGGAGCGCGATCCGTGCGCTGCGGTTGGGGTCGTACTCGATGTGCGCGACCTTGGCCGGCACGCCGTCCTTGTCGTGGCGCCGGAAGTCGATCACGCGGTACGCACGCTTGTGCCCGCCGCCCTTGTGCCGGGTGGTGATCTTGCCGTGCACGTTGCGGCCGCCCCGCCCGTGCAGCGGGCGGACCAGCGACTTCTCCGGCGTCGACCGGGTGATCTCGGCGAAGTCGGAGACGCTCGAGCCACGACGCCCCGGCGTCGTCGGCTTGTACTTGCGAATGCCCATCTCTACGCAGTCCCTCGTAGCTCTCTCGCCGGCCTCAGGCCGGGCCGCCGAAGATCTCGATCGGCTTGCTCTCCGCGGAGAGCGTCACGATCGCTCGCTTGGTGTCCTTGCGCTTGCCGTAACCGGTACGGGTGCGCTTGCGCTTTCCCTGCCGGTTCAGCGTGTTCACGCTCACGACCTTGACGCCGAACACCTTCTCGACCGCGATCTTGATCTGGGTCTTGTTGGCGCCGGGCGCGACGACGAACGTGTACTTGTTCTCCTCGAGCAGCCCGTAGGACTTCTCGGAGATCACCGGCGCGAGCAGCACGTCGCGGTGGTCGGGGATCACTTGTCGCCCTCCTCAGACTTCCGCTGCGACGGCGGCAGCTGGAAGCCGACCTTCTCGGCTTCCTCGGCACTGGCGAACCAGACCTCGGCCTCCGTGCGGTTGTAGAACGAGGTGCCCGGCAGGTGGTACAGCTTCGAGCTCTCGTTGCCCTTGACCGGGAAGCCCTCCGGCTCGGACCCGTCCGCCAGCGCGGCGTGGCTGCCGGCGCCGTACGGGCCCTCCTCGGCCTTCTTGGCCTTGGGCTTCGGCTCGACCTTCGACTCGGTCTTGGGCGCGGCCTTCGGCTTCGACTCGGCCTTGGGCTCCGCCTTCTCCTTCGGCTCCGCCTTGGCCTTGGGCTCGGTCTTGGCCGCGGTCTTGGGCTCGGTCCTGGCAGCCGCCTTCGGCTTCGGCTCGGCCTTCGGGGCCGCCTTGGCGGACTCGGCATCGACCTCGCTCGACCGGGCGGTCGCCTTGACCGGGCGGCCCTTCGCGGGGCCGGCCAGGAAGGCGTCCAGCGCGGTCCGGGTGAACACCACGTCGTCGTTGACCAGCACGTCGTAGGTGTTCAGCTGGTCCACGGCGATCACGTGCACGTTCGGCAGGTTGCGCACCGAACGCCAGCTGACCACCTCGTCGCGGCCCAGCACCACCAGCAGGTGCCCCGCCTCGCTGACCGACTCGAGCACCTTGCGGGCGGTCTTGGTGGACGGCGTATCGCCGTCGACCAGGCCGCTCACCACGTGCACCTGGCCGGCGCGGGCCCGGTCGGAGAGGGCACCGCGCAGCGCGGCCACCTTCATCTTCTTCGGGGTGCGCTGGGTGTAGTCGCGGGGCGTGGGGCCGTGCACGATGCCGCCGCCGACGAACTGCGGCGCACGGGTCGAGCCCTGGCGGGCGCGGCCGGTGCCCTTCTGCCGGTACGGCTTGCGGCCACCGCCGCGGACCTCGCCGCGGGACTTGGTGTCGTGCGTGCCCTGCCGGGCCGCCGCCTGCTGGGCGACGACCACCTGGTGCATCAGCGCGATGTTGGCCTGCACGTCGAAGATCTCGGCCGGCAGCTCGACCGTGCCGTCGTTCTTGCCGGCCGGGGTCTTCACCTCAACGCTGCTCACTTCGCATCACCCTTCGCGGCGGTCTTGAGGAACACCACGCCGCCCTTTGAGATCTCGGCGGGGATCGCGCCCGAACCGGTGATCTCGACAACCGCAACGCTGCTCACTTCGCATCACCCTTCGCAGCGGTCTTCAAGAAAACGACGCCGCCCTTGGGGCCGGGAATCGCGCCCTTGATCAGGATCAGGCCCTCCTCAACGTGCACCTCGTGCACCTTGAGGTTCTGGGTGGTGACCTTGACGTGGCCCATCCGGCCAGCCATGCGCAGGCCCTTGAACACGCGGCCCGGGGTGGCACAGCCACCGATCGCGCCGGGCGAGCGGTGCTTGCGCTGGGTGCCGTGCGAGGCGCCGAGGCCGTGGAAGCCGTGCCGCTTCATCACACCCGCGGTGCCCTTGCCCTTGCTGGTGCCGGTCGCGTCGACCACGGTGCCTGCCTCGAACACCTCGGCCGTGATCTCCTGGCCCAACTCGTAGGTGTCGGCATCCGTGGTGCGTAGCTCGGCGAGGAACCGGCGCGGCGTGACGCCGGCCTTCTCGAAGTGCCCACCGCGCGGCTTGTTGACCTTGCGGGGGTCGATGGCGCCGAACGCCAGCTGCACCGCGGCGTACCCGTCGTTGTCCGGGGTTCGGATCTGGGTGACCACGTTCGGTCCGGCCTTCACGACGGTCACCGGCACGATCCGGTTGTTCTCGTCGAAGACCTGGGTCATCCCGAGCTTCGTGCCCAGGATCCCTTTCATCTGCCGGTCAGACATTGGTGCTCAGGCCTCACTGGATGTTGACGTCGACGCTGGCCGGGAGATCGATGCGCATCAGGGCGTCGACCGTCTTCGGCGTCGGGTCGAGGATGTCGATCAGACGCTTGTGCGTGCGCATCTCGAAGTGCTCGCGCGAGTCCTTGTACTTGTGCGGCGAACGGATGACGCAGTACACGTTCTTCTCGGTGGGCAGCGGCACCGGCCCGACGACCCGAGCGCCCGTGCGGGTAACCGTCTCCACGATCTTGCGCGCGGACGCGTCGATCGCCTCGTGGTCGTAGGCCTTGAGCCGGATGCGGATCTTCTGTCCCGCCATGGTGGCTTGCCGTCCTTATCGTCCTGTGCTCTTAATCCGATGGCTCGTGCCGCTCCGGTCCACGCGGTCGGGTGTGTCGCGTCCCTCGCACAGACCGGCCCCTTGGACCTTTGTCCTTCGGGAGTGGTCATGATGGCCCGCCCGAGCGGGCCTGCCCGTGCCAGGACAGTCGGAGAACCGCCCGCGACGAGCAACCTGTCAAGGATGCCACACGCGAGTGCGACACCCAGCACCGGGGCCCCAGCTGACCTGGAGCCCCGGTGAGTGACTACTTGATGATCTTGGTGACGCGGCCGGCGCCGACGGTCCGGCCACCCTCGCGGATGGCGAACCGCAGACCCTCGTCCATCGCGATCGGCTGGATGAGGTTGACCGTCATGCCGGTGCTGTCACCGGGCATGACCATCTCGGTACCCTCGGGGAGGGTCACCACGCCGGTCACGTCCGTGGTCCGGAAGTAGAACTGCGGACGGTAGTTGTTGAAGAACGGCGTGTGCCGGCCGCCCTCGTCCTTGCTCAGGATGACGACCTGGGCCTCGAACTCGGTGTGCGGCGTGGTGGTGCCGGGCTTCACGACGACCTGGCCGCGCTCGACCTCCTCGCGCTTGATGCCGCGCAGGAGCAGACCCACGTTCTCACCGGCACGCGCGTCGTCGAGGATCTTGCGGAACATCTCGACGCTGGTGACGACGGTCTTCTGGGCCTTCTCCTTGATGCCGACGATCTCGACCTCTTCCATCGGCTTGAGGACACCGCGCTCGACGCGTCCGGTGACCACCGTGCCCCGGCCGCTGATGGTGAAGACGTCCTCGACCGGCATGAGGAACGGCTTGTCGATCTCGCGGGTCGGCTCAGGGACGCTGTCGTCGACCGCGTCGAGCAGCTCCATGACCTTCGTGGCCCACTCCTCGTCGCCCTCCAGCGCCTTGAGCGCGGACACGCGGACCACCGGCAGGTCGTCACCCGGGAACTCGTACTCGGTCAGCAGCTCGCGGACCTCGAGCTCGACGAGCTCCAGGATCTCCTCGTCGTCCACCATGTCGGCCTTGTTCAGGGCCACCACGATGTAGGGCACACCGACCTGGCGGGCGAGCAGCACGTGCTCCTTGGTCTGCGGCATCGGACCGTCGGTGGCGGCGACGACGAGGATCGCGCCGTCCATCTGGGCGGCACCGGTGATCATGTTCTTGATGTAGTCCGCGTGACCCGGGCAGTCCACGTGCGCGTAGTGCCGCTTCTCGGTCTCGTACTCGATGTGCGCGATCGAGATCGTGATACCGCGCTGCTTCTCCTCCGGCGCCTTGTCGATCTCGTCGAACGGCGTGAAGGGGTTCAGCTCCGGGTGCTTGTCGTGCAGAACCTTGGAGATGGCCGCGGTCAGCGTGGTCTTCCCATGGTCGATGTGACCGATGGTCCCGATGTTGACGTGCGGCTTGGTCCGCTGGAACTTCGCCTTCGCCACTTCTCTCGTCCTCCTGGACTTGTATCTTTCCGCCGTCTTGGTTGGGACGACAGCTAATGGGGTTCAGTTGTGCGGAACCATAGAGGGCTCGACCCACGCAGCCCGCACCGGATGCATTACTCGCCGGTCGCCTTGGCGATGATCTCCTTCGCGACGTTCGTGGGAACCTCCGCGTAGGAGTCGAACTGCATGGAATAGTTCGCCCGCCCCTGGGTCTTCGACCGCAGGTCGCCGACATATCCGAACATCTCCGACAGCGGTACCAGCGCCTTGACGACGCGGGAGCCGCTGCGCTCCTCCATGGCCTGGATGTGACCACGGCGCGAGTTCAGGTCACCGATGACCTCGCCCATGTACGTCTCGGGCGTGGTGACCTCGACGGCCATCATCGGCTCGAGGAGCGCCGGGCCCGCCTGCCTCGCGGCCTCCTTGAGGGCCATGGAGCCGGCGACCTTGAAGGCCATCTCGGACGAGTCGACCTCGTGGTAGCCACCGTCGAGCAGGGTGACCTTCAACCCGACCAGCGGGTAGCCAGCCAGCACGCCGTACTGCATGGCGTCCTGCGCGCCGGCGTCCACGGACGGGATGTACTCCCGCGGGATCCGACCACCGGTGACCTTGTTCTCGAACTCGTACAGCGCGCCGTCCGTGGTGGCCAGCGGCTCGAGCCTGATGACCACCTTGGCGAACTGGCCCGACCCACCCGTCTGCTTCTTGTGGATGTAGTCGTACTTGTCCACCGTGCGGCGGATCGTCTCGCGGTAGGCCACCTGCGGCTTGCCGATGTTGGCCTCGACCTTGAACTCGCGACGCATGCGGTCGACCAGGATGTCGAGGTGCAGCTCGCCCATCCCGGAGATGATCGTCTGACCGGTCTCCTCGTCGAGCTTGACCCGGAAGGTCGGGTCCTCGTCGGCGAGCTTCTGGATCGCGGTCGACAGCTTCTCCTGGTCGGCTTTGGTCTTCGGCTCGATCGCCACCTCGATGACCGGCTCGGGGAACGTCATCGACTCGAGCACGATCTTCTCGTTCGGGTCGCACAAGGTCTCACCGGTGGTGGTGTCCTTGAGCCCGATGACGGCGTAGATGTGCCCGGCGAGCGCCTCGCCGACCGGGTTCTCCTTGTTGGCGTGCATCTGGAAGATCTTCCCGATGCGCTCCTTGCGGTCCTTGGTCGAGTTGATGACCTGGGCGCCGCTCGCGACCTTGCCGGAGTAGACCCGGACGTAGGTCAGCTTGCCGAAGAACGGGTGCACGGCGACCTTGAAGGCCAGCGCGGAGAACGGCTCGTCGGTGGACGGCTTGCGGAACGCCGGCGTCTCGCCGTCGATCAGCGTGCCCTCGACCGGCGGCAGGTCCGTCGGCGCGGGCAGGTAGTCGATCACCGCGTCGAGCATGGGCTGGACGCCCTTGTTCTTGAACGCCGAGCCGCACAGCACCGGGTAGGCGGTGCCGTCGTGCACGATCTTGCGGATGCCGAGCTTGATCTGGTCGACGGTCAGCTCCTCGCCGCCGAGGTAGAGCTCCATGAACTCGTCGTCGGTCTCGGCGACGGCCTCCACCAGCTGCTCGCGGTACTCGTTGGCCGTCTCGAGGAGGTCGGCCGGGATCTCCTCGACCGTGTAGTCCTCGCCCTTCTTGACCTCACCGCGCCAGGTCAGCGCGCGCATGTTCACCAGGTCGATGACGCCGATGAAGTCGCTCTCGGCGCCGATCGGCAGCTGGATCGGCAGGGGCTTCGCGCCAAGACGCTCGGAGATCGTGCGGAGGGTGAAGTAGAAGTCCGCACCCAGCTTGTCCATCTTGTTGACGAAGCAGATACGCGGGACGTCGTACTTGGTGGCCTGCCGCCAGACCTGCTCGGACTGCGGCTCGACCCCCTCCTTGCCGTCGAACACGGCGACCGCGCCGTCGAGCACCCGCAGGTTGCGCTCCACCTCGACGGTGAAGTCGACATGTCCCGGGGTGTCGATGAGGTTGATCTGGTGGTCCTTCCAGAAACAGGTCGTCGCGGCGGACGTGATCGTGATGCCGCGCTCCTGCTCCTGCTCCATCCAGTCCATGACGGCGGCGCCGTCGTGCACCTCGCCGATCTTGTAGCTGATCCCCGTGTAGAACAGGATCCGCTCGGTCGTCGTGGTCTTGCCCGCGTCGATGTGGGCCATGATCCCGATGTTTCGGACCTTGGCCAGGTCGGTCAGCACGTCGAGTGCCACGGGTCTCTTCCCCTGTCTCAATAAGCGTTGGTGCGGCCGAAACCTGTTTGGCCACCCAGATATGTTCGGCGCATCACCAGCGGTAGTGGGCGAAGGCCTTGTTCGACTCCGCCATCTTGTGTGTGTCCTCGCGGCGTTTCACGCTCGCCCCGAGGCCGTTGCTCGCATCGAGCAGCTCGTTCATCAGGCGCTCGGTCATGGTCTTCTCGCGGCGCTGCCGGGAGAAGTTGACCAGCCAGCGCAGCGCCAGCGTGGTGGAGCGGCCCGGCTTGACCTCGATCGGCACCTGGTAGGTGGCGCCGCCGACGCGACGGCTCTTGACCTCGATCGTCGGCTTGACGTTGTCCAGGGCACGCTTGAGCGTGACCACCGGGTCGGTGCCGGTCTTGTCCCGGGCGCCCTCGAGCGCCTGGTACACGATCTTCTCGGCAACCGAACGCTTTCCGGCCCGCAGCACCTTGTTCACCAGCTGGGTCACCAGCGGGGAGCTGTAGACCGGGTCGGAGATCAGCGGCCGCTTGGCGGCGGGTCCCTTGCGGGGCATCAGCTCTTCTCCTTCTTCGCGCCGTAGCGGCTGCGAGCCTGCTTGCGGTTCTTCACGCCCTGGGTGTCCAGCGAGCCGCGGATGATCTTGTAGCGCACGCCGGGCAGGTCCTTCACCCGGCCGCCGCGCACCAGGACCATCGAGTGCTCCTGCAGGTTGTGACCCTCCCCCGGGATGTAGGCCGTGACCTCGATGCCGCTGGTCAGCTTGACGCGAGCGACCTTGCGCAGAGCGGAGTTCGGCTTCTTCGGGGTGGTGGTGTACACGCGGGTGCACACGCCACGCCGCTGCGGGCTCCCCTTGAGGGCCGCAGTCTTCTGCTTGGCGACCTTGTCCTGGCGGCCCTTACGGACCAACTGCTGGATCGTGGGCATGGACCGGCTTTCTCCTGGTGTACTGCTTACTGCTTGGTCTGTGCTGCTGTGTCCGACCAATGTTCTCGCCGGGTCACGAGGTCGGGCGTGTCGCCCTTCCCCACAACGCCCGTGCAGGATTGAATCATCCCTACGAGGCTCGGAAGGAACTCCGCGGTTACTGCCGGGTGTCCACTGATGCGGACCTCCGCGCACAGGCACGCGGATCGACCCGACCTGGGCCGGGCGCGAATATTAAAGATACCCGGCGTGGTCGGGAGGGTCAAAACCGGGGTCGAGTCAGCCGTGACCAGGGGCCACGACGGTCCGCCCGATCTCGGCCGCGGCCAGCCGCTTGTCATAGGCGACAAAGGCGGTGACGCGCTTGCCCGACGCGAGCAGACTGTCCGCCGTGGCCAGGTGGACCGCATCGAGCGAGCGGAGGTGTGGCTCCATGTACGCGGGCGGCCGTGGCCCGGACCGGCGTATCTATCTCGAAACGGTCAAGCCGTGCTCGACGCGTTCGAGCACGCGGGCGGTGTTCTGGTTCAGCTCACGGATCGGAACCCGTTCCACGACACCCCTTGTACTACATATGTACTACTCGTGCTGGGTCAGGTGCTCCGGTGCAGCTGGAACATCAGGCTGCCTTCGTAGTGCTCGACGTCGAATCCCGACTCGACAAGTTTTCGTTCGGCCGCGGCGGCCTGTCCGGGGCCTGGTACGACATACGCCTTCGCCGCAGCGCCGTGCGGCAGGTCCGCCACGTTCTGGCAGCTGTTGAGGGTGTCACAGACGGACCACAGCTTCGGCATGAGCTCCGCCAGCCCTTCGTCCACACAGGCCTCTCGGCCGTTCGCCGCCACGTGCACCTGCCGATGTCGCGTGCCAACCGGCAGGCCGATATTCGTCCGGCAGTGATCGCAGGGCGGATAGGGTCCGAGTACCTGCTCCTCCGGACGGCCCAGCTGCCGCAGCAGGCGAACGCGGTTGTGTCGCAGGTTCTCGAGCGTGCCTTCGTGCAGTCCGGGTTCGCGATCGAGCAACTCCTCCAGCAGGCCGATCGCCTCATCGGTCGCCCGCAGTCCGTCCTCGGGGCGGACGTGGATGAGCCAGGCGCCGAGGTTCATCAATGCCGACGCATGGGTTCGTTCCATGCCGGGCGCGCCGAGGGCACGCAACCGCTGGCCGACCCGCGCGGCGTGCTCAGCGGTCAGTATCGCGTCGTCATAACGCCCGGCATTCGCTTGGGAGGTGGCAAGCAACGCCAACGCCGACGCATAACGCGTCGCATACCGCCGGGCGGCGAGGTCGACCAGCACCCGGTACCGCTCGACGGCCTCCTCGGCGGCACGCAGCTGGGCATCGGCTCTGCCTAGTCCGCTCAGCGCACCCGACCGGAGGTAGTAGGCACGGGCCAGCACGGACGACCATCCCCGCCGGCGCCAGCGGCGCGCACGCCCGTACCGGGTCACCACCTCGTCGAGACCCGTCAACACCTCCTCCCATTGTTGGGCCTTGAACTGATGCTCGGCCAGCAGCAGCGCGGCCTGCGCGATATCAAGGTCGAACAACGGACCGCGACCCGTAAACCGGCGGACCGACGACAGGAGATCCTCGGTCTGTCGCATGTCCCGCGTCACCAAACGAACGAGCCTGTTGTACGGGCTTCTCATAGCACTCCCACCGGGCAAACCTGACCGATCCGTGACGCGCAGGGTGACCAGCGTAGCCGCCAAGCGGGAGGACGAACGAGCTCAGGACTCCGGTCATGCGTCGAGCATCGGACGTGAAGGCGGCTGACACCGGCGAACGTGTCTACATGTGCGTTAAGCGCGCCACTGCACGATGCCTTGACCGCTGGCGGGCAGTTCGGCGGTCTCGAACGTTGGACACGTGGGTTCGGAACTTTGGACCGGGGACACGGCGGGAATCCACCTCATTCGCCGACCCAGCTTCCTGCTGGCGGGTTGCCGATCCGCCCAAGTACGTTCCAGTACGAGGGCGAATCGGCGCCTTGCCAGCAGAAACCCGGATCCACCGACTGACGCACCGAATTTCCGGGCGCGGGACGCTAGCGGTAGTCGCGGCCGAAGTCGTAGTCGTCCAGCGGAACGGCCGCGCCGGTGCCCGTGCCGAACACATCCGGGGTGTAGTAGCCGTCGTCGTAGGACGGGATCGCGTAGGCCGCGACCCGCGCCTCCTCGGTCGGCTGCACCTGGATGTTGCGGTACTTGTTGATGCCCGTACCGGCCGGGATCAGCTTGCCGATGATCACGTTCTCCTTCAGGCCCACGAGCCTGTCGGACCGGCCGTTGATGGCCGCGTCCGTCAGCACGCGGGTCGTCTCCTGGAAGGAGGCGGCCGACAGCCACGAGTCGGTGGCCAGCGACGCCTTCGTGATGCCCATCAGCACCGGGCGGCCGGACGCCGGCTCGCCACCGGCGGCGACGACGCGGCGGTTCTCCGCCTCGAACTCCGCCCGCTCGACCAGCGCACCGGGCAGGAACTCCGCCGCACCGGAGTCCAGGATGGTCACCCGGCGCAGCATCTGCCGGACGATCACCTCGATGTGCTTGTCGTGGATGGACACACCCTGCGCCCGGTAGACCTTCTGGACCTCGTCCACCAGGTGCAGCTGTGCCTCGCGCGGCCCCATGACCCGCAGTACCTCGTGCGGGTTGGGAGTGCCCTCCAGCAGCGGCTGACCGACCGACACGTGGTCACTGTCGGACAGCGGACCGTCCGGGGTCACCGCGAGCCGTTGCCGCTTGGACAGCTTGTCGAAGACGATCTCCTCGCTGCCGTCGTCCGGGATCAGCGTGATCTTCCAGTACCGGTCGCCGTCCTCGATCCGCACCCGGCCGTCGGTGTCGGCGATCGGCGCCATGCCCTTCGGAACCCGTGCCTCGAACAGCTCCTGCACACGCGGCAGACCGGTGGTGATGTCGTCTCCCGCGACACCGCCCTGGTGGAACGTGCGCATGGTCAGCTGCGTGCCCGGCTCACCGATGGACTGCGCGGCCACGATGCCGACCGCCTCGCCGACGTCGACCAGCTGGCCGGTCGCCATCGAGCGGCCGTAGCAGGTGGCACACACGCCAACCGCCGACTCGCAGGTCAGCACGCTGCGCACCTTGGCCTTGGTGACCCCGAAGCTGATCAGCGTCTCGATCGCCGGGTCGCCGAGGTCGTCGCCGCGGTTGAGCAGGACGTTGCCGTCCGCGTCGGTGATCTCCTCGGCCAGCGTGCGCGCGTAGACGCTGGTCTCGACGTGCTGGTCACGCATGACCCTGTCGTCGGGGCCGGCCTCGCCGATCTTCATGTTGATGCCGCGCGTGGTGCCGCAGTCGACCTCGCGCACGATGACGTCCTGCGACACGTCCACCAGGCGCCGGGTCAGGTAACCCGAGTCGGCGGTCCGCAGCGCGGTGTCGGCCAGCCCCTTCCGGGCACCGTGCGTGGCGATGAAGTACTCCAGCACGGACAGGCCCTCGCGGAAGTTGTGCTTGATCGGGCGGGGGATGTACTCGCCCTTCGGGTTGGACACCAGACCACGCATACCGGCCAGCGACCGGACCTGGGTCATGTTGCCCGCCGCTCCCGACTTCACGATCATCGGGATCGGGTTGTCGTCCGGGAAGTTGTCCTCCATGGCCTGGGCGACCTCCTCGGTCGCCTGACCCCAGACCTTGACCAGCTCGTTGTTGCGCTCCGAGTGGGAGAGCTGACCGCGCTGGTAGCGCTTCTCGACCGCGTCGGCCTTCTTCTCGTAGTCGTCGAGGATGGCCTGCTTCGACTCCGGCACCACGACGTCGGAGATCGCGATGGTGACGCCGGACCGGGTGGCCCAGAAGAAGCCCGCGTCCTTGAGCTTGTCGAGGGTGCGCGCCACGGTGACCATCGGGTACCGCTCGGCCAGGTCGTTGACGATCGCGGCCTGGCGCTTCTTCGGCATCGGCTCGTTGATGAACGTGTAGTCCTCGGGCAGCAGGTCGTTGAACAGCACCCGGCCGAGGGTCGTCTCCGCGAGCCAGGTCGAGCCCGGCTCCCAGTCCTCCGGCTTGTCCGCCGGCGACGGCGCACGGTCGCTGATGCGCACCTTGATCGGCGACTGCAGGGCGATCGACTTGCGGTCGAAGGCCATGATGGCCTCGGCCGGCGAGGAGAACGCCTGCCCGGCACCCACCCCGTCCTCCTTGAGGCGGGTCAGGTGGAACAGGCCGGTCACCATGTCCAGTCGCGGCATGGCCAGCGGGCGACCCGAGGCCGGCGACAGGATGTTGTTCGACGACAGCATCAGGATCCGCGCCTCGGCCTGCGCCTCGGCCGACAGCGGCAGGTGCACCGCCATCTGGTCACCGTCGAAGTCGGCGTTGAACGCCTCGCAGACCAGCGGGTGCAGCTGGATGGCCTTGCCCTCCACCAGCTGCGGCTCGAAGGCCTGGATGCCGAGGCGGTGCAGCGTCGGTGCGCGGTTGAGCATCACCGGGTGCTCGGTGATGACCTCCTCCAGCACGTCCCACACGGCCGGCCGCGCGCGCTCCACCATCCGCTTGGCGGACTTGATGTTCTGCGCGTGGTTGAGGTCGACCAGCCGCTTCATCACGAACGGCTTGAACAGCTCGAGCGCCATCGCCTTCGGCAGACCGCACTGGTGCAGCTTGAGCTGCGGGCCGACCACGATGACCGAACGGCCGGAGTAGTCGACGCGCTTGCCCAGCAGGTTCTGCCGGAACCGACCCTGCTTGCCCTTGAGCAGGTCGGACAGCGACTTCAACGGCCGGTTGCCCGGACCGGTGACCGGACGCCCGCGGCGACCGTTGTCGAACAGCGCGTCGACGGCCTCCTGCAGCATCCGCTTCTCGTTGTTCACGATGATCTCGGGCGCGCCGAGGTCGATGAGCCGCTTGAGCCGGTTGTTCCGGTTGATCACGCGGCGGTACAGGTCGTTCAGGTCGGAGGTGGCGAACCGGCCACCGTCGAGCTGGACCATCGGCCGCAGGTCCGGCGGGATCACCGGGATGCAGTCGAGCACCATGCCCATCGGCGAGTTCTGCGTGGACGAGAAGGCGGCCACGACCTTGAGCCGCTTCAGCGCACGGAGCTTCTTCTGCCCCTTGCCGTTGCGGATCGTGTCGCGCAGGTTGTCGGCCTCCGCCTCGACGTCGAAGTCGGCGGCCAGCTTCTGGATGGCCTCGGCGCCCATGGAGCCGGTGAAGTAGTCGCCGTAGCGGTCCACCAGCTCGCGGTAGAGCACCTCGTCCGCGATCAGCTGCTTGGAGTCGAGCTTGGTGAAGGTGCTCCAGATCTCCTCGAGCCGGTCCAGCTCGCGCTGGGCCCGGTCGCGGAGCTGGCGCATCTCGCGCTCGCCGCCCTCCTTGACCTTGCGGCGGACGTCGCTCTTGGCACCCTCCTCCTCGAGCGCCTTGAGGTCGGTCTCGAGCTTCTGCGCGCGGGCCTCGATGTCGGCGTCGCGCCGGTGCTCGACCTGCTTGCGCTCGACCCCGATCTCGCTCTCCAGGGTCGCGAGGTCGTTGTGCCGCAGCTCGGTGTTCACGCTCGTGATCACGTACGCCGCGAAGTAGATGATCTTCTCGAGGTCCTTCGGGGCGAGGTCGAGCAGGTAGCCCAGCCGCGACGGCACGCCCTTGAAGTACCAGATGTGGGTGACGGGTGCGGCCAGCTCGATGTGGCCCATCCGCTCGCGGCGCACCTTGGCGCGGGTGACCTCGACACCACAGCGCTCACAGATGATGCCCTTGAAGCGGACGCGCTTGTACTTGCCGCAGTAGCACTCCCAGTCCCGGGTGGGGCCGAAGATCTTCTCGCAGAAGAGTCCGTCCTTCTCGGGCTTGAGGGTTCGGTAGTTGATGGTCTCGGGCTTCTTCACCTCGCCGAAGGACCACTGGCGGATGTCGTCAGCGGTGGCAAGGCCGATGCGAAGCTCATCGAAGAAGTTGACGTCTAGCAAGACGGGTCTTCCCCTTTGTTTGTTGAAGCCTTGGTTCGGGAGGTGGTCACTGCACGACGTCGTCGACGCTGGGCGACTCGTTGCGGGACAGGTTGATGCCCAGGTTGGCGGCCGCGCGCTCGAGGTCCTCGTCGTCCCCGTCGCGCATCTCGATCGCGGCGCCGTCGCTGGAGAGCACCTCCACGTTGAGGCACAGCGACTGCAGCTCCTTGAGCAGCACCTTGAACGACTCCGGAATGCCCGGCTCCGGGATGTTCTCGCCCTTGACGATGGCCTCGTAGACCTTCACCCGGCCGAGCACGTCGTCCGACTTGATCGTCAGCAGCTCCTGCAGCGTGTACGCCGCGCCGTAGGCCTGCATGGCCCAGCACTCCATCTCACCGAAGCGCTGACCACCGAACTGCGCCTTACCACCGAGCGGCTGCTGGGTGATCATCGAGTACGGACCGGTCGAGCGGGCGTGGATCTTGTCGTCCACCAGGTGGTGCAGCTTGAGGATGTACATGTAGCCGACCGCCACCGGGAACGGGAACGGATCGCCGGAGCGGCCGTCGAGCAGCACCGCCTTGCCGTCCTCGCGGACCATCCGCTCGTCGTCCCGGTTCGGGAGCGTCGAGCCGAGCAGGCCGGTGATCTCGTCCTCCTTGGCGCCGTCGAACACCGGGGTCGCGGTGTGCGTGCCGGGCGCGACGTCGTAGAGCTCTTCGGGGAGCTTCGACGCCCACTCCGGCTTGCCCTCGATCTTCCAGCCCTGCGACGCGAGCCAGCCGAGGTGCAGCTCGAGCACCTGGCCGATGTTCATGCGTCGCGGCACACCGTGGGTGTTCAGCACGACGTCGACCGGGGTGCCGTCCGGCAGGAACGGCATGTCCTCGACGGGCAGCACCTTGCCGATGACGCCCTTGTTGCCGTGCCGGCCGGCGAGCTTGTCGCCGTCCTGGATCTTGCGCTTCTGGGCCACGTACACCCGGACCAGCTCGTTGACGCCCGGGGGCAGCTCGTCCTCGTCCTCGCGGGAGAACACCCGGATGCCGATGACCTTGCCGGTCTCACCGTGCGGCACCTTCAGCGAGGTGTCGCGCACCTCGCGCGCCTTCTCGCCGAAGATCGCGCGGAGCAGGCGCTCCTCGGGCGTCAGCTCGGTCTCGCCCTTCGGGGTGACCTTGCCGACCAGGATGTCGCCGTCGCCGACCTCCGCACCGATGCGGATGATGCCGCGCTCGTCGAGGTCCGCGAGGACCTCCTCGGAGACGTTCGGGATGTCCCGGGTGATCTCCTCGGCGCCGAGCTTGGTGTCCCGCGCGTCGATCTCGTGCTCCTCGATGTGGATCGACGTGAGCACGTCGTCCTGGATGAGCCGCTGCGAGATGACGATGGCGTCCTCGTAGTTGTGGCCCTCCCACGGCATGATCGCCACGAGCAGGTTCTTGCCGAGCGCCATCTCACCGTTCTCGGTGCACGGCCCGTCCGCGATGACCTGGCCGGCCAGCACCCGGTCGCCGTCGGCCACGATCGGCCGCTGGTTGACACAGGTGCCCTGGTTGGACCGGCGGAACTTGTGCAGCCCGTAGGTCCGGCGGCCGCCGTCGTCGGCCATCACCGTGATGAAGTCGGCGGACAGCTCCTCGACCACGCCGTTCTTCTCGGCGACCACGACGTCACCGGCGTCGACCGCGGCCCGCAGCTCGGTGCCGGTGCCCACCAGCGGCGACTCGCTGCGCAGCAGCGGCACCGCCTGGCGCTGCATGTTGGCACCCATCAACGCGCGGTTGGCGTCGTCGTGCTCGAGGAACGGGATCATCGCGGTCGCGACGGAGACCATCTGCCGCGGCGAGACGTCCATGTAGTCCACGCCGAACGGCTCGATGAACTCGACCTCGCCGCCCTTCTTGCGGACCAGCACGCGGTCCTCGGCGAAGTGGCCCGCCTCGTCGAGCGGCGCGTTGGCCTGCGCGATGACGTGCCGGTCCTCCTCGTCGGCGGTCAGGTAGTCGATCTGGTCGGTGACCTGACCCTCGATGACCTTCCGGTACGGCGTCTCGATGAAGCCGAACGGGTTGACCCGGCCGTAGCTCGACAGCGAGCCGATCAGGCCGATGTTCGGGCCTTCCGGCGTCTCGATCGGGCACATCCGGCCGTAGTGGCTGTGGTGGACGTCCCGGACCTCCATGCCGGCGCGCTCCCGGGACAGACCGCCCGGGCCGAGCGCGGACAGCCGGCGCTTGTGCGTCAGGCCCGCGATCGGGTTGGTCTGGTCCATGAACTGCGACAGCTGCGAGGTGCCGAAGAACTCCTTGATCGCGGCCACCACGGGGCGGATGTTGATCAGGGTCTGCGGCGTGATCGCCTCTACGTCCTGGGTGGTCATCCGCTCGCGGACGACGCGCTCCATGCGGGACAGGCCGACCCGGATCTGGTTCTGGATCAGCTCGCCCACCGTGCGCAGGCGGCGGTTGCCGAAGTGGTCGATGTCGTCGACCTCGACCGGCACGTCGTTGCCGTCGATCGTCATCCCGGTGTCGCCGGCGTGCAGGCGAACCAGGTACTCGATCGTGGTGACGATGTCGTCCTCGGTCAGCACGCCCACGTCGCTGGCGATGGTCAGGCCGAGCTTCTTGTTGACCTTGTAGCGGCCGACCTTGGCCAGGTCGTAGCGCTTGTCCTTGAAGAAGAGGTTCTCCAGCAGGGTCTGCGCGGACTCCTTGGTGGGCGGCTCACCCGGGCGCAGCTTGCGGTAGATGTCGAGCAGCGCCTCGTCGGTGCCGGCCGTGTGGTCCTTCTCCAGGGTCGCGAGCAGCGTCTCGGAGAAGCTGAACCGCTCGCGGATCTGCTCGGTGGTCCAGCCGAGGGCCTTGAGCAGCACGGTGACCGGCTGGCGGCGCTTGCGGTCGATGCGCACACCCACGGTGTCGCGCTTGTCGACGTCGAACTCCAGCCACGCGCCGCGGCTGGGGATGACCTTGACGCTGAACACGTCCTTGTCGGTGGTCTTGTCGACGTTGGTGTCGAAGTAGACGCCCGGGGAGCGGACGAGCTGGGACACGACGACACGCTCGGTGCCGTTGATGATGAACGTGCCCTTGTCCGTCATGACCGGGAAGTCACCCATGAACACCGTCTGGCTCTTGATCTCGCCAGTGGAGTGGTTGGTGAACTCGGCGGTGACGAACAACGGCGCCGCGTAGGTCATGTCCTTGTCCTTGCACTCCTCGACGGAGGCCTTCACCTCGTCGAAGCGTGGGTCGGAGAAGGAGAGGGACATCGAGCCGGAGAAATCCTCGATGGGAGAGATCTCGTTCAGGACCTCTTCGAGGCCACCGACCGGGGTCTCGTCACCGGCGTCGACACGGCGCTGGAACCACGCCTCGTCACCGGTGAACCACTGAAACGATTGGATCTGCAGGTCGAGCAGGTTGGGTGTACCAAGCGGCTCACGGATCTTCGCGAACGAGACCCGCAGCGGAGCGCCTGGGATCCCTGAGTTCGACACGGTGGAGTTGGTCGCAGCAGTGGCCTTGGTCGCGCGGGAGACTGCCAAGATGCGTCCTTCCAGGACTATGTGCGGTCGAGCAGCCTCGTTAGCAACTGTAACGAAGCTGGTCAGGGGTGCGGTCGTGCCCAACAGTCTAGGGCATGCGAAAGTGGGCAGCGCAAAGGGGCAGTCTAGCCGTAAAGTCGGCGACTGTCTAGGCCCGCAATCAACCGTCCTCCCGCCGAAGGCGTGCTTGGTGAATAGCGTGACCCCGTGGCGTCATTCAGTCAAGATGCCGCGCCAGGATCTCACCGGCTTTCCGGCGTCTCGTCAGCGTCCCTCCAGCCGTTCTGCGACCCGGTCTTCCCCGCTTCCGGCCCGCTGACCAGGGGCTCGTCCGCCGCCACCCCGTTCCCATGATCGCCGGTGGCGAACACCGACCGTGACGATCCGCTCGAGTTCGCCTCAGCACTTCGGGGGCGGCTCGCCGTTCACGAGGAGCTGGTCGAACATGTCGAACCCGGTGATCTTCCACGTGTCGCCCTCGCGGTGGGCCCGGACGGCGAACTGGGCCTCGCCGGCCACCGAGTTGTTCACGTCGACCCGGGTGCTGCTCTGGTCGATGAACACCAGCGCCTCGGCGCGGTCGCCGTCCAGGCGGACCAGGGCGATGTCCCGCACGGCCGTCACCATGACGATCTTCTGCTTGGGCGCCTGCTGCTTGACCTTGCTGAACAGCTGGTCGTACTGGCAGCGCGCGGTGCCGGAGAGCGTCGAGTCGACGGCCCTGTCGGTCGACTCCAGGTCGGTGTAGTTGTAGCTGAACGTCTGCTCGATGGCGGACTTCAGCTGCCCGATCGCCTCGCTCGTCGCGGCCGAGTCGGTCAGCGCGGTGTTGCTGTCGGCGCTCTTGAGGCCGTCGGCCTCGCCGCGGAACCACACCGCGAGGCCGGCCAGGACGACGGCCACCACGATCAGTACGACCGCCACCGACAGCCGGGTGGCACCTCGCCGGCGCGGGTCGTCCCCGACGCGAGCGCGTCGGGCGCCGTCGGCCTCGGTCCTGGTCTCGGTCCTCGTCTTGGTGCGGGCCTCGGCCACGGAGAGGTCGGCCGGGCGGGTGATGCCGGCGGCACGCCGCTTGCCTGCTGGGCGGCGGGCCGGAGCGGGCGCCGCGTCATCCACGCCGTCGTCCGCGTCCGCCTGGTCCTCGTCGGGGTCGGCCGGGACGGCGTCCCTGTCGTCGGCGCTGTCGTCGGCAATGTCCTCGGCGACGTCCGGCTCGGGGTCCCGTGTGGTGGCGGGGGGCTCGGTGGCCGGCTCGGTGTCGTCGGCGTCCAGCGTGCCGGACATCGACTCGGGCTCGGTGTCCCGCGCCGTGTCGGGCTTGGTCTCGGGCTCGGTGTCGGGGGTCTTGTCCGGCGCGCTGTCCCGTGCGGCCGGCCGGTTGCGCAGGCCGGCCACCCGGGGGCGGCGGACCGGCGGCGCCTGCCCCGCGGTCGGGGGCGGGCGGCGGCGTGACGGTGGCACTGCTCGGGTCCTTTCGCTGGGAAGTCGCCGGGAGGTCTAGTTGGGCTGGGCGTAGGGCACGGGCCCGAGGTTCTCGAGCTTCCAGCCGTCCGCCGTGCGCGTCAGCGTCGCCTGGATCCGCTGGTAGGACGGCTGTGGCTTGCCGTCGCCCGTCTGCACGGTCTTCTCGATGGCGGCGATCACGGTCGCCTTGCCGCCCCGCTCGTCCAGCTCCTTCACGGCCGACGAGGTGATCGTCGCCGACGTCACCGGCTTCGCGTCCCGGAGCTGCTGCTTCTTCTCCGCGGGGAGGTTCGCGATCTCGTCGTGCAGCGGGCCGGTCGTCGCGTTGGCCCAGTTCCCGAGGTCCTCGTCGAGGTTGCGGTAGTCGAGCTCGTTCATCGTGACGATCGCGGCGCGGGCCACCCGGTCCACCTCGTCGCGCTTGTTCGAGTACTCCAGGCCGTCGTCGCCCGCCGCCCGGAACCACTCGACGCCGAACCACACGGCGACCGCCGCCGCTGCCACCACCAGCGCGACCGACGCGGCGAGCGCGATGACCGGGAGCCGCGAGCCGAGCCGGCCCGGCTTCTCCTCGGCGGCCGACTCGTCGTCGCGCCCGGCCACGGTCCCGGTGTCGGCATCGGTGTCGGCATCGGTGTCGGTATTGGTGTCGAGGTCGCCGTCGGTGCCGGTGTCGCTGTCGGCGGATGTCATGGCTCTCCAGGGTAGGTACGGCTGCCGCCGCCCGGTCAGCCGGGCAGGCCGAGCAGTTCCGCCAGGCTGGGCTGGCTGGCCATCCCGGGCTCGGTCAGCGTGCCGGGCAGGCTACCGCGCTCGAGCCCGGTCGGTTGCCGGCCGTCCGGTTCGGGCCCCTGGCTCGGCGGCGTGGGCGGCTGGGACTGGCCGCCGACCGGCACGTTGTTCGAGCCGCGCACGTTGATCGGGCTGCCCGGGGGCTCGGCGCAGTAGGTGTCCGGCCGGATCGGCTCGGGCGGCGAGTCGGTGTCGGTTCCGTTGCGCCGCGGGGTCTGCTCGTACCCCTTGGTGCACGGCGGCGGGTTGAACAGGTTGAGCACCAGGCCGAGGTGCGCCTGCCCGGGGTCGGCCGCCAGCAGCCCCTGCCCGGCCGCGCTGAACAGCGGGTAGGACACCAGCGTGTACTCCAGCCCGTCCTTGCGCGCCCCGACGATGTCCGACACCGTCAGCAGGTTCGCGAACAGGGCGGACAGGCCCGGGCCGGACTCGCGGAGCAGGTTCGTGACCGCGGTCGCCGCGCGCGGGGTCGCCGTGATCAGCCGGCGCAGGTCCGGGTCGGACTTGCGCAGCTGCTCGGCCAGCAGGTTCAGGTCACCCGCGAACGAGGCGATGTTGTCCGACTGCGCGGCCTGCGTGTCGAGCACCGTGCCGCCGTCGTTGATCAGCGCGACCGTCTGCGGCAGGTGCTCGGCGGCCGCCGCGGTGAAGTCGGACGTGCTGTCCAGCAGCACCTGCAGGTCGTCGCCGGTGCCGGCGAAGGCGCGGTCCAGCTCGTCGACGACCGTGCGCAACGAGTCCGTCGGCACCGAGCTCGCCAGGCTGTCCAGGTCGCGGATGAGAACGTCGGTGGCCACCGGCGTCTTGGTCCGGTCCGCCGCGATCACCGACTCGCCGGACAGGAACGGGCCGCCCCCGTGGCGCGGCCGCAGATCCACGTACTGCTCGCCGACCGCCGACCGGTTGGCCACGACCGCGTCGAGGTCCGCCGGGATGTCCGGCGCGTCCGGCTCGATGTCGAGGTCGACCTGCAGGCCGTCGCGTGTCAGCCGGATCTCACCGACCCGGCCCACGTTGTAGCCGCGGTAGGTGACCTCGGCGTTGGTGAAGATGCCGCCCGACTGGTCGAGGTTCATCCGCGCCGTGTAGCCCTCGGCGCCGAACACCTTGCCCAGGTCGGTGAACCGGAACAACGCGTACACCACCGCGACGGTCGCGATCACCACGAACGCGATCAGCTGCAGCCGTATCCGGTTCGTCAGCATCAGCCGCCACCCCCCAGGATGCCGTCGAGGATGCCGGCCAGCCCACCCTCCGCGGACGCGGGCGGCTCGTTGCTCGGGATCGGCAGCTGCGAGCCGCCGTCCCCGGGCTTGCCGCCGACGACGTCACCGAGGACCGGCAGGTTCTCCAGCGGGTTGCGCCGGCTGCGGGACAGGTTGTCCACAATGGTCTGCAGGTTCAGGTCGATCTTCGCGTACAGGTTGAAGTAGTCGCCCCGCACGCCGTTCACGGCCTCGTCGGTGAACGGGATGGTGAACAGGATCTCCAGCGACTTCGGCAGGTCCGCGCCCGCCTCCCCCAGCTTGGCCAGCGCCGGGGTGAGCGCCTTGAGGTCGGCGACCAGGTCGGCCTGGCTCGCGTCGACCGTCCGGACCGCGACGTCGGACAGCGACTGCAGGCTCTGCAGCATCCGCACCAGCTGGCCGCGCTGGTCGGTGAGCACCTTGAGGCCCGGGCCCAGGGTGTCGATCGCGCCGGCGAGCCGGTCGCGCTCGTCGTTGAGCGTGCCGGCGAGCCGGTTCACCCCGTCGATCGCGCGCGTGATGTCCGACTTGCTCTCGTCCAATGTGGACACGAGGTCGTCGAGGCTGCCGAGGGTCCGGCGGATGTCCGCCTCGTTGCCGGCCAGGGCGTTGTTCAGCTCCTGCGCGATGTTCTGCAGCTGCTCGATGCCGCCGCCGTTGAGCAGCATCGACAGCGCGCCGAGCACCTCCTCGATGTCGGTGTTGCGGTTCGTCCGCTCGAGCGGGATCAGCGCGCCGTCGGCCAGCTCGCCGCGTGCCCGGTCCGGTGGTGGCGGCGACAGCTCGACGTACTTCTCGCCGAGCAGGCTCGACTGGCGCAGCATGGCCAGCGCGTTGGCCGGCAGCTCGACGTCCCCGTTGACCAGCATCGTCACCTCGGCGGTCCAGCCGCCCGGGGCGAGCCTGATGTCCTCGACGCGGCCGACCGGAACCTCGTTGACCTTCACACCGGACTGCGGCACGAGGTCGAGCACGTCGGAGAAGTGCGCCTTCACCGTGTACGGGCGGTCGCCGAGGTCCGCGCCACCGGGCAGCGGGATGTCGTAGATGCCGGTGAACGAGCTGCACCCGGAGGTGGCCAGGACCGCGGCGAGGGCGGCGATCACGAACTTGCGCGGTCGCATCAGTTGCCACCTCCCGTGGAGCCGGACAGGTTGTCCAGCGGCAGCGGGACCGGCGGCAGCTCGCCGGCCTGCAGCGCGGTCAGGACCTCGGCCGGCGTCGGCAGCGGCACGGCGCCCCGCACGAGCGGGGCTAGCTGGTCGCACGCGTCGGCCAGGGTCTGCGGCAGGTCGTTCGGGGTGCCCTGGCGGACCATGTTGCAGATCGTCACGATGGGCGGCTGGGCCAGCTCGTTGAGGTCCGCGCGGGCGTCGAGCGTGCCGGACGAGCCGTTGTAGCTGTTGATGATGTTGGACAGCGCGACCGGCGCGATGTCGAGCACCTCCGAGAGGGCGGCCCGCTGGTCGACCAGAACCTTGGTCACCCCCGCCAGCTTGTCCACATTGGACTTGAGTTTGGCGCGGTTGTCGTCGATGAACCGCTGCACGGCGCCGAGCGCGATGCCGAGCTGCTGCACGGCCGCGGCCAGGTCGCCGCGCTCGTCCGCGAGGAAGCGGCTGACGTCGGCGGCCTGCTCGTTGAACCGGTTGACCGCGTCGTCGCTCGCGGCCAGCGCCGAGGTGAACTTCTGCAGGTTGTCGACGGTGGCGAACAGGTCCTCGTCGCTGCCTGACAGCGTTCCGGCCATCTGGGAGAGCTGGGTGATCGTCTGGTTCAGCGCCTTGCCGTTGCCCTTCAGGTTGCCCGCGAGCGAGTCCAGCAGGTCCGACAGCGCGCCGTTCTTGTTGGCGCCGTTCGGCCCGAGCGTGGTGCTGACCCGGTTGAGGCTCGCGTACAGGTCGTCGATCTCCAGCGGGGTCGCGGTGCGCTCGCGCGGCAGCACGGTGCCCTCGACCAGCTCCGGGCCGCCCGTGTAGGCCGGGGTGAACTGCACGTACCGGTCGCTGACCAGTGACGGCGCCACGATGACGGCCTTCGCGCTCGCCGGGATTGGGACGTCCCGGTCGACGAGCATCTCCACGCGTACCAGGTCACCCTGCGGCTCGACGGCGTCGACGTTGCCGACCTGCACGCCGAGCACGCGCACGTCGTTGTGCTCGTAGAGGCCCACGACGCCCGTGAACACCGCGGTGTAGCGGCGCTGGTTCGCGTCGACGAGCACCCACCAGAGGGCGGCCGCGACGACCAGCGCCAGCACGATCGCAATGCTGACGCCTCGAGCGAGATCCCGCCCCAGTCGTGTACGGGTGGTCATGAATGGACCGCCTCCCAACCGCACCTAAGGGGAACGAGACGCAACCCAGCCACAAGTACGTGCATAACCGAACGACACCGACTCAAGGTGACCCACAGGGTTAATTTCGGGGAGGCGGTCATGTCTTCCCCAGGCAGCCTTCTTCGTTGACCGGGCCGACCGGCGGTGGCATGAGGCCGCAGATGTAGTTGTCGAACCAGCGGCCGTTGCCCACCGCGTTGTTGAAGAGCCGGACGAACGGCGCCATGTTCTTGATGCCCCGCCCCAGCGCGTCCTGGTTGCGCTGCAACATTCCGGTGAGCTGGTCCAGGCTCGTGAGCACCGGGCCGAGCTGGGCGTTGTTGTCGTCGACCAGGCCCTTGAGCTCGGTGGCGAGGGTCTGGGTCCCGGTGAGCAGCGTGCTGATCGCGTCGCGGCGCCGGCTCACCTCCGCCAGCAGCAGGTTGCCGTCCTGGAGCAGCCGGACCACCTCGGCGTCGCGGTCGGCCAGGGTCTGGCTGATCTGCCTGGTGTTGTCGAGCAGCTGGGCGAGCTGGTCGTCGCGGGAGGAGATCGTCTTCGACAGCGCCTGCAGGCCGTTCAGCGCGCCGCGCACGTCGTTCGGGGTGTCGGCGAACGTGTTCGCGATGACCTCGAAGCTCTGCGCGAGCTGGGCGGTGTCGATCTGGTTGGTGGTCTCGGCGAGGCCGCGGAACGCCTCGAGCACGTCGTAGGGCGCGGTCGTGCGCTCCCGCGGGATCCGGTCCGACGGGTCGAGCACCTCGCGGCCGTCCGGCTCGAGCGCCAGGTACTTCTGGCCCAGCACGGTCTTGATCTTGATGGCGGCCGAGGTCCGGTCGCCCACCCAGGCGTCCTTGACCTTGAACGCCACGACCACCCGGTCGCCCTCGAGCTCCACATCGGACACCTCGCCGACCTTGACGCCGGCGATGCGCACCTCGTCGTTCGGCGCCAGGCCGGCGGCCTCGGAGAACTCCGCGCTGTAGGTGGTGCCGCCGCCGATGATCGGCAGGTCGTCGGAGAACATCGCGACGATGAACGCGAGGGCCAGCACGACCAGGCCGGTGATGCCGATCGGGATCGGGTTGCGCGAGCTGAACGACCTCATCGCGTACACCTCGCGTGGTTCGTCTCCGTGACCGGGACGTCGATCGGCTGCGTGATGATCCCGGGGATGCCGACCGACCCCGACGCCGAGCACAGGTAGAAGTTGAACCACGAGCCGTAGCTGACCGTCCGGGTGAGCTTCGCGGTCTTCTCCGGCAGGAACTGGATGAAGTGCTCCACCACGTCTTCGCTGTCGTTGAGGTTGTTCGTCAGCCGGCCGAGCGCGGCGATGTCCTTCTTGAGCGGCGCGCGCGCCTCGGTCAGCAGGCCGGACGTGGTGTCGGCGAGCCCGCCGAGCGCCTCGATCGCGTCACCGATGGGCTCGCGGTCCCGCGCGAGCCCGGAGACCAGCTGCTGGACCTGGGCGATCAGCGTGGAAAGCTTGTCGCCGCGGGCGTTGATCGTCTCGAGCGCGCCGTTGAGGTTGTCGATCACCGCGCCGATCACCTGGTCCTTGTTGGCGATCGCCGAGGTGAGCGAGGCGGTGTGCGCGAGCAGCGACTCGACCGTGCCGCCCTCGCCCTGCAGCACCTGGATGATCTCGTAGGACAGCTGGTTGACGTCGTTCGGCGACAGTGCGCGGAACAGCGGCTTGAACCCGTTGAAGAGCTCGGTGAGGTCCAGGGCCGGGCGGGTCCGCTCGAGCGGGATCTCCTCGCCCGGATCGAACACGTCGTTCGGGTCGCCGCCACTGCCCTCGGTCAGCGAGATGTAGCGCTGGCCGACGAGGTTGCGGAACTTGATCTGCGCCTCGACGCTGTTCGGCAGCTTGCGGTCGGCGCTGACCGAGAACGTGACCTCGGCCTGCTTGCGGTCGACGATGCCGACCTCCTCGACCTGGCCGACGCGCACGCCGGCGATCCGCACGTCGTCGCCGGGCAGCAGCAGGGTCGCGTCGGTGAACCGGGCCTTGTAGCTGTTGGTGGAGCTCAGGTTCACGTTGGCGATGCTGATCGCGAGGATCGCCGTCGCGGTCACCGTGACCACGGTGAAGACGATCAGCTTGGCGAGCGGTGCCGCGAAACCCCTCACGACGCCCCCTCGCAGGCTCGGTGCCGCCGTTCACGGTCGCCCTGTGTTCGACGGTTCGCTCCGCAAGCTCCGCCCTGTGTTCGACAGTTCGCTCCGCAAGCTCCGCTCACGAGAACCTCACCTCCGCCCCGCGGTAGAGCGGGCCCACGAGCAGGCTCGCCCAGGCCGGCACCTGCTGCGGCTCGACGCCCAGCTCGGGCGCGAGCAGCTGCGCGAGGAAGTCACGCTCGGCCGGCGAGTTGGGCAGCGAACCCGGCTGCCCGGCGCTCGACGGTGCGGTGTTGCCCGGCGGCAGCACGCCGTCCTGCGCCGACCGGTTGGCCGGGCCGTGCGAGGTGCCGTCCCGCAGCTCGCCGTCCGGCGGCTGGTCGGGGAACGGATCGCCCATCTGTTCGGGGTCGTAGCAGCGCGGCCCCCGGTGCTCGTTGAACTCGGGATCGTCCACGCCGGGCTCGTAGGGGCCCTTGTCGACGACGACCTCGATGGTCGCGTGCAGGCCCGGCTTGTTCGTGCCGCCGCCGAAGACCGGCTTGGACGCGTCGACCAGCGACGCCATCTGCTTGAGGAAGCACGGGTAGGACGGCGAGTACCGGGCGAGCAGCTCGAGCGTGTCGCGGGAGCTGTCGGCCAGCCGGATGAGGTTGTCGGAGTTGGCCCGCAGGAAGGACTCCAGGTTCGCGCTCGTGTTGGTCATCTCGGCGAACAGGGCCCGCAGGTTCGCCTTCTGCTCGGCGATCGTCCGCGAGGTGACGCTCAGGTCGGACAGCGCGTCGACGAAGTCCGGGATCGCCTCGGAGTAGGTGTCGCTGACCTCGACCAGCGCCCTCAGGTCGTGGGTCAGCTGCGGCACGTGCGGGTTGATCTCGTCGACGAGCTCGCCGAGGTCGACGAGCGTCTCGCCGAGCTGCTTGCCCCGGCCTTCGAGCGCGGTGGAGATCGCGGTCAGCGTGGTCGACAGCTTCTGCGGCTGCACCGCCTGCAGGACCGGCAGCAGGTGGTCGAGCGCCTGGGACAGCTCCACGGCCGGAGCCGACTTGTCCTGCTCGATCCGGTCGCCCTCCGCGAGGGGTCGCGGGTCGGCGTCGTCCGGGATCTGCAGCGCCACGTACCGGTCGCCGAACAGGGTCTTCGGGATGAACCGGGCGGACACGTCGCGCGGGATGACGTCGACCTTGGCGGGGTCGAGCGCGAGCTCCAGCTCCGAGCCCTGCGCGGTCGGGGTGATCCTGCGGATCTCGCCGACGATCAGCCCGCGGACCTTGACGTCGCCGTGCACCTGGAGCTGGTTGCCGAGCTTGTCTGTGGTCAGCGAGACCCGCACGACCGGCGTGAACGCCTTGTTGTACATGGCGATCGACAGGCTCACCAGCGCGGCGACCACGACGATGAACCCGATGCCGAGCAACCGGCGTCGGATCGTGGCCAGCACGGTCTTTCGACTCATCCGCCGATCCTCACGGTCACGGTGGTGCCCCAGACGGCGAAGCCGATGAAGAAGTTGAGCAGCGCCGCGGTGACGATCGTGGTCCGCACCGAACGGCCGACCGCCACGCCCACGCCGGCCGGGCCGCCGCTGGCCCGGTACCCGTAGTAGCAGTGCACGAGGATGATCACCACGCTGAAGATCAGCACCTTGCCGAAGGACCAGAAGACGTCCTGCGGCGGTAAGAACAGGTTGAAGTAGTGGTCGTAGGTGCCCGCCGACTGCCCGTAGAAGTAGACGGTGATCATGCGGGACGCGAGGTAGGAGCTGAGCAGGCCGATGATGTAGAGCGGGATCACCGCGATGAAGCCGGCGATGATCCGCGTGGTCACCAGGAACGGCAGGCTCGGCACGCCCATCACCTCGAGCGCGTCGATCTCCTCGGAGATCCGCATGGCGCCCAGCTGCGCGGTGAACCCGGCGCCGACCGTGGCGGACAGGGCGAGCCCGGCCACCAGTGGCGCCACCTCGCGGGTGTTGATGTAGGCCGACGCGAACCCGGAGAACGCGGCCGTGCCGATCTGGTCCAGCGCGGCGTAGCCCTGCAGGCCGACCACCGTGCCGGTGAACACGGTCAGGCCGATCATCACGCCGATGGTGCCGCCGATGACCGCCAGCGCACCCGAGCCGAAGCTCACCTCGGCCAGGATCCGCATGGTCTCCCGGAGGTAGCGGCGCAGCGTCCGCGGGATCCAGGCGAGCGCGCGGAGGTAGAACGACAGCTGGTCGCCGAGGTTGTCGAGGACGCCGAGCGGGGCGCGTGCCGCCCGCCGGGCCGTGTCGGAGATGGAGGGCATCGCTCAGCTCCCCTTCTGCGGCACGATCGTCAGGTACACGGCGGTGAGCACGAAGTTCACGAAGAACAGCAGCAGGAACGTGATCACCACGGACTGGTTCACCGCGTCCCCGACACCCTTCGGCCCGCCCTTCGGGTTCAGCCCGCGGTACGCCGCTACGACGCCGGCGATGAAGCCGAAGATCAACGCCTTGATCTCACTGATCCACAGGTCCGGCAGCTGCGCGAGGGCGGAGAAGCTCGCCAGGTACGCGCCCGGCGTGCCGCCCTGCAGCACGACGTTGAAGAAGTAGCTGCCGAGCACGCCGACGACGCTCACCAGACCGTTGAGCAGCACCGCGATCAGCATCGCCGCGAGCACCCGGGGCACGACCAGCCGCTGGATCGGGTTGACGCCGAGCACCTCCATGGCGTCGATCTCCTCGCGGATGGTGCGCGCGCCCAGGTCGGCGCAGATCGCCGAGCCGCCGGCGCCAGCCACCATCAGCGCGGTCACCAGCGGCGCGGCCTGCTGGATGATCGCGAGCACCGCCGCGGCGCCGGTGAACGACTGCGCGCCGAGCTGGACGATCAGGCTGCCCAGCTGCAACGCGACGACAGCGCCGAACGGGATGGCGACGAGCGCCGTCGGCAGGATCGTGACGCTCGCGATGAACCAGCACTGCTGGATGAACTCCCGCACCTGGAAGGGTCGGCGGAAGATGTTGACCAGGACGTCCAGGACGAGGGCGAACAGCCTGCCGGTCTCCCGCAGGGCCCCGGCACCCGGAAAGGGCTGGCCCGCCTCCCCGGAATTCAAACCGGTGGTTGCGTTGGGTGGGCGACGTCCAGTTCGGTACGCACTTGTGGCTGAGTTGCGTCCCGGTCCCCTTGGGTCCGGTCGGGTGCCACGCGGCTCGCGTGGGGTCATGCGCGGTCTCCGGACCCGGTCGGGGGGTCGGGTCGCCAGTCGGAGCGCGGCAGGTCCGCCACCTCGTCGGCCAGGTCGCCCTCCGAGCTCGCCCACTCCGTGCCGCGCGGGCGCGGGCTGGGCCGGAACGTGCCCGAGTTGGCGAGGTGGTGCGAACGCACGCCGTAATGCTCGCGCTCGGCGGGGGTGAGCGAGTCGATGATGCCCTCCTGCGCCGGCTTCGGGAGGGTGTTGATGATCGACATGACCCGGTCCTTGCGGCGCCGCACGCCCTGGCGCTCGGGCAACCCTGGAGTGGGCTCGATCTGCGGTACCACGCCGCGGGGGTCCTCGGTGCCGCCGGCGTGGTGGCCGGCGTCCACCTGGGCCTGCTCGGCGTCCATGGTGGCCTGGTCCTTCTCCTCGCTCATGCCGATCGGCCCGATGCGGCTGCCGCCCAGGAACTGCTCGACCACCGGCTCGTCGCTGGTGAGCAGGACCTCGCGGGGCCCGAACATGACGAGCTCGCGGCGGAAGAGCATGCCGATGTTGTCCGGCACGGTCCGGGCCAGGTTGATGTTGTGCGACACGATCAGGATCGTGGCGTCGATCTGCGCGTTGAGGTCGATCAGCAGCTGCGAGATGTAGGAGGTGCGGACCGGGTCGAGGCCGGAGTCCGGCTCGTCGCACAGGATGATCTCCGGGTCGAGCACGAGCGCGCGGGCGAGGCCGGCCCGCTTGCGCATGCCGCCGGAGATCTCGCCGGGCAGCTTCTTCTCGGCGCCCGCGAGCCCGGTCATGTCGAGCTTCTCGTGGACGATCCGGCGGATCTCCTGCTCGGACTTCCTGGTGTGCTCGCGCAGCGGGAAGGCGACGTTGTCGTAGAGGTTCATCGAGCCGAACAGCGCGCCGTCCTGGAAGAGCACGCCGAACAGCTTGCGGATCTCGTAGAGCTTGTGCTCGGAGCAGGTGACGATGTCGACGCCGTTGATCATGCAGGAGCCGCGGTCGGGCTTGAGCAGACCGATCATGGACTTGAGGAAGACCGACTTGCCGGTGCCCGACGGGCCGAGCATCACGCTGACCTCTCCCGGGGGCAGCGTGAGCGTGACGTCCCGCCAGATGGTCTGCCGGCCGAAGGACTTCGTCAGGCCCTCGACGACCACCTCGGCGCCCATCGAACCTCCTGCTTTTGGCGTGTCACCTTGGTGCAACGAGCGCAGTGCCCACTGGTTACTGCTGGGTTTCGTGCACGATTCCCGGGACACGGCGAGAGCCGGCACCGATGTCTCGGTGCCGGCCCTCGAGCCGTTCAGCGCCGGTCGTCCGGCGCGGGCGTTCGGCGTGGCGTCACTTGAGGGAGACGCTCGCGCCGGCGGCCTCCAGCTTCTCCTTGGCCGCGTCGGCGGCTTCCTTCGCGACCTTCTCCAGGACGGGCTTCGGAGCGGACTCGACCAGCTCCTTGGCCTCCTTCAGGCCGAGGCCGGAGACGACCTCCCGCACGACCTTGATGACCTGGATCTTCTTCTCACCAGCACCCTCGAGGACGACGTCGAACTCGTCCTGCTCCTCGGCGGCGGCCGCGCCACCGTCACCGGCGGCGACCGGGGCGGCCACGGCCACCGGGGCGGCGGCGGTGACGTCGAAGGTCTCCTCGAACTGCTTCACGAAGTCGGACAGCTCGATCAGCGTCATCTCCTTGAACGCGTCGAGCAGCTCCTCGTTGCTCAGCTTCGCCATAGCGGCGTTTCCTTTCCAGTGGTGGGTTTTCTCAGCTCTCGGCGGGGGCCGCTTGCTCGGCTGACGCCTTCTTCTCCTGCAGTGCCGCGGCCATGCGGGCGACCTGCGAGGCGGGCGCGGCGAAGAGGCCGGCCGCCTTCGTGAGGTTGCCCTTCATGGCACCCGCCAGCTTGGCGAGCAGCACGTCGCGGGAGTCGAGGTCGGCGATCCTCTCGACCTCGTCGACCGTGAGCGGGCGGCCTTCCATGTAGCCGCCCTTGATGACCAGGCCCTTGTGGTCCTTGGCGAAATCGCGCAGGGCCTTGGCCGCATCGACCGGCTCGCCCTCGACGAACGTGATCGCGGTGGGGCCGACGAACAGGGACTCGAGGCCCTTGATGTCGGCCTTCTCGGCGGCGCGCTTGACGAGGGTGTTCTTCGCGACCCGGTAGGTCGCGCCCGTGCCGAGAGCGCGACGCAGGGTCGTCAGCTGGGACACGGTCAGACCGCTGTACTCGGTGACAACGGCGGCCGTGCTGTTGCGGAACCGGTCCGCGATCTCAGTTACGGCCTCGACCTTGTCTGCCTTCGCCATGGTCGCCTCCTCTCTGTGGCAGTTCCGTATGTGGCGGACCGCCGTCGAGGACCCTGGAGACGACGAACGCCCCGGCGCAGCAGCACGGGGCGTCAGGAGCGCGTACGCGCTCGAACCTCGTTCTCCTGCGCGGGCCGCCCGCGGTTCGCGGGGCCTTCGTCCGTCCCGTTGCCGGGACGGAGACCAGCGGTCTTCGGTAGAACCGCTGACGAGGATACGTGGGTGCGCCGCGGGGTCGCGCACCACCTCCCCCATGACCTTCCGCGCCCGCCCGAACACGGCATGATGGAGTGCGTGGTCGACAACGAGCACCCGCCACCGAACCCGCCCGGCTCGCCGGGCCGGCTCGGTGGGCCGGCGCCCGCCGACGAGCCGTACTCGCCCACCGAGCCGAAATCCGCCGAACCGACACCAGCCGAGCCGGTGTCCGCCGAGCCTCTGTCCGCCGACGGGGAGCCGACGCCGCCCGCCGGCGCGCCAGCACAACCCGCGCCCGGCAGCGAGCTGTCCGTCCGGCCCCCGGACCAGGCCACGCCCGCGACCCCGCCTCCCCCGCCGATCGACCCCGAGGCGGTGCGCCAGTTCCAGGAGTTCCAACAGTTCCAGCAGTTCCAGGAGCTGATGCGCCAGCAGCAGGAACAGGGCTTCCCCCAGGGCACGCCGCCCCCGCCCGGCACGCTGCAGCCGTGGGGTCCCCCGCCGCAGCGGAGCGAGCCGGTCTGGAAGCGGGCGCTTCGGCCGGTCGCGGGCAAGGTGATCACGGCGGCGATCGTGGCCCTGCTGCTCGCCGGCGCCGGCTACTGGCTGCTCGAGAAGCTGCCGGGCAGCGGTCCGCCCGAGTCGCCGGGGCCCCCGCACGTGATCGGCGGCAAGAAGGCGGAAACGAACCTGATCTACGAGACCGACCCGCGCAACGCGGTACAGAAGATCTACGACGACATCGCGCAGGGCGACCCGGAGAGCGCGTGCGGCCGGTTCACCGACGAGGCACGCGCCGAGTTCGCCGACCACCTCGGCCGCTACGGCGGCTCCTGCGAGGACATCGTCGCGACGATCCACGCGAGCGTGGTGGCCGCGAGGATGAAGGACGAGTACGCCAACCCCGACAAGCTGACGGGGGTGACCGCGCAACCCACCGACGAGCCCGTGACCGTCAGCTCCTGCACACTCGGCGTCACCGGCGGCCCACCTCTGGGCCTGCTCACGGTCAGCAAGATCGAGCGCTCGGAGGGCGGCCAGTACATCGTCACCGGACACGAGGCCGAGCCGGAGACCTGCGCCGGCGTCCCCTCCGCGCCCCCCACGACGTAGATCACGGACGCATAACTCAGCGACGGAAATATCGGTACCCGACGAAAGTCGGGAACGTGGACTGTTGATCAATACGCATGGATAGTGCTGATTCCGCTGCCGCGAAGCCACGTCAACCATGAGGAAACGTACTGGTCAGAGCCGGTTTCCGAGGACCCGGCGGCGTGCTGCGGAAATGACGAGCCGACGAGTGGTGTGAACCACCATTCGAGTCTCCTCGTATACCCGGGTGGCCCCATTCGTACGAATGCCAAGCCAAGGAGGTCGGGGAGAGTTGCGCGCCAAACACAGAGGCGTATCCAAGAAGAAGATGCTGTTCGCCAGCGGTGGTGCCCTCGCCGTCGCTGCTCTCGCAATCACGTTGCCGCAGGCATCCGCCACGGACACGCAGTCCGATCCTCAGGTCACGGTGAGTGAGGGCACGGCCATGCTGTGGGACGAGGCCCGGATGCCGGGCACCGCGTGGTCGGTCAACCCCGAGACGAACCAGATCGAGGTTCTCGCCGACAGCACGATCGACGCGGACGAGTGGGACGCGATCCAGTCCACAGTGGACTCCATGGGCGAGGGCGTGGCCACGCTCGAGCGGGCACCCGGGGAGTTCCAGCTGTTCGCCGCGGGTGGTGACCCCATCTTCGCCGAGGGCGCCCGCTGCTCGCTCGGCTTCAACGTCACGAACGCGGACGGCAGTCCCGGGTTCCTGACGGCGGGCCACTGCGGTGTCGCGTTCGACCAGTGGTCGGACACCGAGGGCGGAGAGGCGATCGCCACCATCCAGGACGCGGTGTTCCCGGGTGACGGCGACTTCGCGATCGCGTCCTACGACGACCCGAACGCCGATGCGCCCAGCACCGTGAACATCGGCGGCCAGGAGGTCGAGATCACGAGTGCGCTCGAGGCCGAGGAAGGCCTGCAGGTGTTCCGCATGGGCAGCACGACGGGTCTGCACGACGGACAGGTCACCGGCCTCGACGCCACCGTGACCTACCCGGAGGGCACTGTCACGGGCCTGATCGAGACGGACGTCTGCGCCGAGCCTGGTGACAGTGGCGGCGCGCTGTTCACCGAGGACGGCGGCGCGGTCGGCCTGACCTCCGGCGGCAGCGGCGACTGCACCTTCGGCGGCGTCACCTTCTTCCACCCGGTGACCGACGCGCTGGAGCGGACGGGAGCCACGATCCCCTGACCGATCACCACCCACAGGGAGAGAAACCGGCGCCCCCGAGGAGTTCCTCGGGGGCGCCGGCCTCTGTCGGTGTGCGGGCTGGGATCAGGCGGGCTGCTCCTCGGCCAGCATGTTGCGGGTGCGCGACGGGTCGACCGGGATGCCCGGGCCCATCGTCGTCGTGAAGGTGACCTTCTTGAGGTAGCGGCCCTTCGCGGCGGACGGCTTGGCCCGCAGCACCTCGTCCAGCGCGGCCGCGTAGTTCTCGACCAGCTTCTCCGACTCGAAGGACGCCTTGCCGATCACCAGGTGCAGGTTCGACTGCTTGTCCACCCGGAAGTTGATCTTGCCGCCCTTGATGTCGGCGACGGCCTTGGTGACGTCCGGGGTCACGGTGCCGGTCTTCGGGTTCGGCATCAGGCCGCGGGGGCCGAGGATTCGGGCGATGCGGCCGACCTTCGCCATCTGGTCGGGGGTCGCGATCGCCGCGTCGAAGTCGAGCCAGCCACCCTGGATGCGCTCGATCAGGTCCTCGGCGCCGACCTCGTCCGCCCCCGCGGCGATGGCCTCGTTGGCCTTGTCACCGGTGGCGAACACGATCACGCGCGCGGTCTTGCCGGTGCCGTGCGGCAGGTTCACCGTGCCGCGCACCATCTGGTCGGCCTTGCGGGGGTCGACACCCAGCCGGATCGCCACCTCGACGGTCGCGTCCAGCTTCACCTTGGAGGTCTCCTTGGCGAGCCTCGCGGCCTCGAGCGGCGAGTACAGCCGCTCCCGGTCGACCAGCTCGGCGGCCTGGCGGTAGGTCTTGCTGCGCTTTGCCATGTCTGATGTCCAATCAGGTAGTGGTCACGGGCCAGCGCCTGGCCCTCCCACGTTCGGGTACGACTGCTCGACCGTGATGCCCATCGAGCGGGCGATGCCGGCGATTGTCTTGATCGACACTGCGCCGCCTGGTCGACATCGTTCTTACTCGACCGTGATGCCCATCGAGCGGGCGATGCCGGCGATTGTCTTGATCGACACTGCGCCGCCTGGTCGACATCGTTCTTACTCGACCGTGATGCCCATCGAGCGGGCGGTGCCGGCGATGATCTTCGCCGCCTGGTCGACGTCGTTGGCGTTGAGGTCGGTCGTCTTCGTCGCGGCGATCTCCCGCACCTGGTCCCAGGTCACCTTGCCGACCTTGTTGCGGTGCGGCTCACCGCTGCCCTTGTCCACGCCCGCGGCCTTCAGCAGCAGCTTCGCCGCCGGCGGGGTCTTGAGCTTGAAGTCGAACGAGCGGTCCTCGTACACGGAGATCTCGACCGGCACGACGTTGCCGCGCTGCGACTCGGTCGCGGCGTTGTAGGCCTTGCAGAACTCCATGATGTTGACGCCGTGCTGACCCAGCGCCGGACCCACCGGGGGCGCCGGGTTGGCCTGGCCGGCCGTGATCTGCAACTTGATGATCGCGGACAGCTTCTTCTTCTTCTTGGGTGGCATTACTTTCCCTGCTTCGTAATCGGCAAACTCCGGTGACGCTCGCTCCGCAAGCTTCGCTCGTTAGATCTTGGAGACCTGGCTGAACGACAGCTCGACCGGAGTCTCCCGGCCGAAGATCGACACCAGTACCTTCAGCTTCTGCCCGTCGGCGTTGACCTCGCTGATCGTGGCGGGCAGCGTGGCGAACGGGCCGTCCATGACGGTGACCGACTCGCCGACCTCGAAGTCCACCTCCACGACCGGGCCCTTGGCCGGCGTGGCCGCCGCCCCCTTGCCCGCCGTTGCCGGTTTGGCCTCCTCCACCTGCGGGAGGAGGAACTTGAGCACCTCGTCGATGGTCAGCGGCGACGGCTTGGACGTCGCGCCCACGAAGCCGGTGACGCCCGGGGTGTTGCGCACCGCGGACCACGAGGCGTCGTTGAGGTCCATCCGCACGAGGATGTAGCCGGGCAACACCTTGCGCTGGACCTGCTTGCGCTGCCCGTTCTTGATCTCGGTGACCTCTTCGGTCGGCACCTCGACCTGGAAGATGTAGTCCTCCATGTCGAGGGTCTGGATCCGGGTCTCGAGGTTGGTCTTGACCTTGTTCTCGTAGCCGGCGTAGGAGTGCACGACGTACCACTCGCCGGGCGCGCGGCGCAGCGCGTCACGCATCTCGGCGGCCGGGTCGGCCTCCTCCTCGTCCTCTGCCTGGTCCTCTGCCTGGTCCTCTGCCTCGTCGTCTGCCGCCTGGTCCTCGACGGCGTCCTCCGCGACAGCGGCGTCCTCCGCGACAGCGGCGTCCTCCGCGGCAGCGGCGTCCTCCGCGACAGCGGCGTCCTCCGCGGCAGCGGCGTCCTCCGCGGCAGCGGCGTCGTCCATGTTGGCGGTGGAGCCAGCCGCGGGCTCGTCGGCCCGCTCCTCGGCGGCCTTGGCCGCCTCCTCGTCGAACTGGTCCACACCGCCGCTGACGCTGGTCAGCTCCTGGCTGCCAGCAGCGCCGTTCTCGGAGCTCACGGTTCGGTCTCGCTTCCTTTCATCTTTCGCGTGCCCTGTCCACTCTGCCGGCGCACCCGCGTGGGCGCAGCTCAGCCGAACAGTGCGGACACGCCCTTGGCGAGCCCGAGGTCCAGCAATGCGATCAGGGTGATCATGAAGGCCACGAAGACCAACACGACCGCCGTGTACGTGACCATCTGCTTGCGTGTCGGCCAGATGACCTTGCGGAGTTCCGCGACAACCTCACGCAGGAACCGGAAGATCCGCGCGAACAGCCCCGGGCGGGACTCCTTGCGATCCCTGGTCGGCGTCGGCCGCCCCTTCTGCTCGCCACGTGTGGCGGACTTGGACTCGGTGTCCCTGCCCTTGCCCCGGACCTTCGCCTTGGCCCGGTCAGCGCCCTTGTCAGCGCTCTTGCCGCCGGTCTTCTCGCTGCCGGCCTTGGTGCCGGACTTCGAGGCCGTCGACTTGTCGTCGGCCGGCGCCGTGTCCTTCCTCGCGGCAGGGCGAGCGGACGCACGGCGCTCGCGCCGCGCCGCGGCGGTGACCGGACGAGACGGGCGCTCCTGTCCCTTATCCCGTTCCTTGTCCCGGTCGTCAACCACGCCAGTTCCTCCGCTCGATGGGTCCGCACCTTGCGTCTGACGCAGGGGTGACAGGACTTGAACCTGCAACCTGCGGTTTTGGAGACCGCTGCTCTGCCAGTTGAGCTACACCCCTTCGCGAGACCGATCGCTCGACCCCGCGGTCGTGGACGCATTCAACCCACCCCATGTCCTTCGTGGGGTGAGATCGTCAACTTCCAAGTTCAAGAGTGTACGACAGCCGCGAACTCGCCCCGCGCGCGCCCTGCCAAGCGCCCCCATTACAACACTGACCGGCCGACTGTTAATCCAATTGGCCGATCTGCGACGATTTCCCCATGGCTGACAGCTCCGCCCCCACCTCGCGCCGCGTCTCCGCCCGGATCGGCGGCATCGCCGAGTCCGCCACGCTCGCCGTTGACGCGAAGGCCAAGGCGCTCAAGGCGGCCGGCCGGCCGGTGATCGGCTTCGGGGCCGGCGAGCCGGACTTCCCCACGCCACCGGACATCGTGGCGGCGGCGATCGAGGCGGCCCGGGATCCACGCAACCACCGCTACACGCCCGCGGCGGGCCTGCCGGACCTGCGCGAGGCGATCGCGGCCAAGACGAGGCGGGACAGCGGCTACTCGGTGGTGGCGAACCAGGTGCTGGTCACCAACGGTGGCAAGCAGGCCGTGTACCAGGCGTTCGCCACGATCGTCGACCCCGGCGACGAGGTGCTGCTGCCCGCGCCGTACTGGACCACCTATCCCGAGTCGATCGCCCTGGCCGGCGGGGTCACGGTGCCGGTGCTGACCGACGAGTCGAGCGGCTACCTCGCGTCGGTCGAGCAGCTGGAGGCCGCGCGCACGCCGCGGACGAAGGCCCTGCTGTTCTGCTCGCCGTCCAACCCGACCGGCGCGGTGTACCCGCGCGAGCAGGTCGCGGCGATCGGCCGGTGGGCGGTCGAGCACGGCATCTGGGTGATCACCGACGAGATCTACGAGCACCTGACCTACGACGGCGTGACGGCCGCGTCGCTGCCGGTCGTGGTGCCCGAGCTCGCCGACACCTGCGTCGTGGTCAACGGCGTGGCGAAGACCTACGCGATGACCGGTTGGCGGGTGGGCTGGATGATCAGCCCGGTCGACGTGACCAAGGCGGCCGCGAACCTGCAGTCGCACCTGTCGTCGAACGTGGCCAACGTGTCGCAGCGCGCCGCGCTCGCCGCCGTGTCCGGCCCGCTGGACGCCGCCCACGAGATGCGCGAGGCGTTCGACCGGCGGCGCAGGACGATCGTGAAGCTGCTGTCGGAGATCCCCGGCATCGACGTGCCGACCCCGCAAGGGGCGTTCTACGCGTACCCGTCCGTGCGGTCGCTGCTGGGCAAGGAGATCCGCGGCACCGTCGCGTCGACGAGTGTCGAGCTGGCCGCGCTGGTGCTGGAGCACGCGGAGGTCGCGGTCGTGCCGGGCGAGGCGTTCGGCACGCCGGGCTACTTCCGCCTGTCCTACGCGCTGGGCGACGAGGATCTGGCCACCGGGGTCGCGCGCATGGGCGACCTGCTGCGCGAGGCGAGGTAGCTCCCGCCCCGCTACCGGCTGACGGTGAGGGTCATGCGAAGCGGGCGGTGGTCGGAGGCGATGGGGGCGTCGCGCACCGCACCGCCGGAGACGGCGAACGGCGACGAGACGTAGATGTAGTCGATGCGCCGGTCCGGGTCGTCCGCTCGGTAGGTGCAGCCGTTGGTCGCGCCGCAGGAGCGGACCCCGTGCCGTTTCTCCCATGCGTCCGAGAAGCCGAAGTCCGTGACCCAGCCGTGGATCGTCCCGTCGGGTTCGTGGTTGAAGTCGCCGCCGAGCAGCTTGCGTCCGCCGGCCGAGCCGATCGCGTCGAGCATCGTCCGGGCCTGCCGCTGGCGCAGCTCGGTGTCCTGGTGTTCCAGGTGGGTCGTGTACACGACGAGCGACGGCCCGCCCGGGACGGTGACGCGCGCCGACAGCAGGCACCGCTGCGCCCCGCCGGCCTTCGTGTTGGGGCACGCCGCGGTCTCGCCGTCACCGCGGGGCAGCGGGGTGTTGTCCAGGTACTCGAGCGGGTAGCGGGAGAGGATGGCGTTGCCCGTCGCGCTGGTTCCGCAGCCGGTCCCGGCGATGCGGTTGTGCCCCATGACGTGGTTCATGCCGAGGATCTCGGCGAGCCGTCCCGGTTGGTTGCGGCAGTTGCCCTCGGGATGGTTCAGGTTGGTCTCCTGGAGCAGGACGATGTCCGGGTCCATGGCGTCGAGCGTGCGGCCGGTTCGCTCGATGTCGGGTTCGTTCTCCCCCACGCCCGCGCAGCAGGGCTGCCCGTGGTGGATGTTGTACGTGACGACGCGAAGCGTGACGCTCGCGGCGTTCTGGACGGGCTCCGGTTCCACCGCCTTTGCGGACGGCACGGCGTCGCCGGGAACCAGCAACGCGGCGACCACCAGCGCCGACCCGCCGCGCGTCCACCACCGGACACGGGATTCCCCGACTCGTGACACGACCCCTCCCCGATTCCATGGCCTCCCGGCCGGCATCCCGACCGGCTGCCCCGGCGGGGCCAGGGTAGCGAGGCCGAAGCCCAGATTCCGCCCGGATCTCGCGCAGGCAGCATCGATGGTCCGCACTGAGATCGCCACTCGAGCCGGCCTCCGGCCCCCAAGATCAAGTCTAGCCGCGACCACCGACAGGCCCGGCCCTCCGCCGGCCGGCCTGTGGACAACCCCGGCGACGCGGGGGCCCCCGCTTTCCAGTCTATTCGCGGACACCGACGATTCCGGGCCGTCGCGGGTGGGCTGTGGACAGGTCAAGCGCGGGCCGGGGCGGCCGGCCGGGTCAGCGCGGGCCGGGTCGGCCGGCGGGTCAGCGCCGGCCGGATCTGGCGGCCGGGTCAGCG
>NZ_JBOHGB010000036.1:0-51144 GCF_050699935.1 Actinophytocola sp. | reverse complement strand
ACCTGGACCAGCACCGGCCAGCCGGCCGCGAGCGACGCGCGGGCCGCCTCGAACGCCACCGACGGGATCCGGGCCGCCCGCGCGGCCGGGTCCCTCGCCAGCTGGAAGTCCGACTCCCCCAGCGCCACGATCCGCGGCGCCGCGGCACGCAGCTCCTCGCGGGACGCGACGATCTCGGGCGCCCACCCCGAGTCCACGAGCAGCTGCGCCTCCGCCGTCCGCGCGAAGCCCGCCACCACCAGCGACGCACCGGCCGCGTGCGCGCGCTGGATCAGCACATCGCGCACGTGCGGGTAGGGCGCGTGCGGATCGGCGTGCAGGTCGTCGCCGTCGTCCCAGACCACGAACACAGCCGCGCGGTGCACGGGCGCGAACACGCTCGCCCGCGTGCCGACGACGATCCGCGCGCCACCTCGCAGCACCGACAGCCACCGCCGGTACCGGCGCGCGGGTCCGGCGTCCGCGGACAGCGCCACCACCGCGTCCGCCCCGGCCAGTGCCACGCACGCGGCGTGCAGCCGGGCCACGTCCCGGTAGTCCGGCACCACCAGGACCGCGCCCCGCTCACCCGCCGCGGCGGTCACCGCCAGCTCGGCGAGCCGCGCCGGCCAGTCCTCACCGGGCAGCGCCTGCCACACCGCGTGCGCCTGGCGACCGGCCCGGACCGCCTCCAGGAACGCCGGCCCGCGCGGGTACCGTCGCCAGTCCTGTGTGGACGGTGCGGCAGGGACCGGAGCCGGCGACGGCGGCGGCTCGGCCTCGACCTTGGCGTGCCGCGGCGGGATGGCCAGGCGCAGCACGTCGGTCACCGTGCCGGCGTAGCGGTCGGCCACGGCCCGGGCGAGCGCCGCGATCTCCGGAGTGAGAACGGGCTCCGGCGACACCACCTTGGCGAGGAACCCGAGCCGGCCGCCGAAGTCGGACTCCGCGACCCGCTCGGCGAGGAAGCCGTCCACCAGCTGGCCGGCGAACCGCACGCGCACGCGGCAGCCCGGCACCGCGGACTCGTCCAGCGAAGTCGGGACGAGGTAGTCGAACGGCCGGTCCAGGTGCGCGAGCGGGACGTCCACCAGCACCCGGGCGACCGGAAGCGTGGCCGCCGGCCGCTGCTCCCCCTTGCGCGCGGTCATGGGCGGTGTCTATCACGGCCCACCGACCCCCGCTCAGACCAGCCAGCTGCCGTCGCGCATGAGGTCACGCCCGGCGAGCTCGTTCGACTCGCGCCAGGCCTGGATCCGCTGTGGACGGATCCGGAAGTACGCGTGCGGCGTGCTCAGGGTCCGCGGGTCGAAGCCGGTCGCCGCCGCGAACGCGTCGCCGAGGATCGCCGGCACGTCGGCCGCGGCGATGACGACCTCGACCACGCCGTCGATCATGACGACGTCCCGGGTGTGCCCGAGGCCGACGCGGACCCGCCCGGCGCGCAGGTTGCGACCGGTCGGGCTCGCGGCCGGCGTGGCGACCACGAGGGTCGTGCCGTCCCAGCGGAACGACAGCGGCACCAGGTACGGGCCGCCCTCGCCGGCCGTCGCGAGCCAGGCGTCGACGTCGTTCTCGAGCCGCGCGAGCGTGTCGGTCCTGCGCTGCTCGCGGGTGCGTGCGGGAGGCGGGGTCATCCGGTCAGTCCTGGAGCGGGCCGACGACGTTGCCGTCGGCGTCCTTGACCGGGCCGGTCATGCCCTTGCGGTGGCCGTTCGGGTCGAGCCCGACGCCCTGACCGGCCAGCTTGTAGCCGACGTAGTAGGGCTGGTCCCGCTCCGGCTCGACGCCCAGCAGCGCGGAGAAGACGGCCTTCGCCTTCCCGAGGTCGCTCACCGGGAAGATGATCGTCTGGTAGCCGTGGGTCATGAGATCCTCCACTTCTCGCCTCTACTCGTCACATCGACGGGACTCCGTCGATCAGTTACCTGACAGGCCCCGGTCGGGAAATGTGACGAAGGACGTGACCGATGGACGACCAGGCGGAGGACGCCGTGCAGGAGGCCTGGCCGCGGGTCGCCGCGCCGGCGCCGACGACGTGGACAACCTGGGCGGCTGGCTGACGACGATCGTCGGGCGGATCTGCCTGAACCTGCTCCAGTCGCGCAAGTCCCGGCGCGAGGAGTCGCTCGAGAACCACGAGCGGCACGAGCCGGCGAGCCCGGCGGACCCGGAGCGCGACGCGGTGCTGTCGGACTCGGTCGGGCTGGCGCTGCTCGTCGTCCTCGACACGCTCGCGCCGGCCGAGCGGCTCGCGTTCGTCCCGCACGACATGTTCGGCATGCCGTTCGACGAGATCGCCCCCATCGTGGGGCGGACGCCGGCGGCGGCCCGCCAGCTCGCGAGCCGGGCCCGGCGCCGCGTCCATGGGGCGGACACGGCGCCGGACACGACCCGGCAGCGCGAGGTCGTCGACGCGTTTCTCGCGGCGTCCCGCGGCGGCGACTTCCAGGCGCTGCTGTCCCTCCTCGATCCGGACATCGTGCTTCGGGCGGGCTCCGCGACCGTCCGGATGGGCGCGGACGCCGAGGTGCGTGGCGCGGACGCGGTGGCCAGGACGTTCGCCGGCCGGGCGCGGGGCGCGCGGACGGCGCTCGTCGACGGGGAGCCCGGGGCGGTGTGGGCGGTGGGAGGCACACCGCGCGTGGTGTTCACCGTCCCGATCGCGCGGCACCGGATCATCGCGATCGAGACGCACGCCGACCCCGAGTTACTGGCCGAGCTGGAGCTCAGCCGCTGACGTGCACGTGGCCGGCGCCCCACACCGACCCCAGCACGGCGAGCGGCCAGATCACCAGCAGCGGCACGAACCCCGCCCCGGCGACGAGCAGCGTGACAGCGGTCAGCGCGGTGGCGACGAGCCCGGCGTTCGTCGAGACGTAACACATGCCGACCGGCCCGAACAGGACGCTGAGCACGAACGCGAGACCGACCGACCTCGTTGCCGGCTCGGCCGGTGGGACGCGACCGGGACCGGGCGCCTCGGCAGCGTGCCCGCGGTACCAGCCGCCGGAGAGCAGCGGCGGGTGCGGCGGGATGGCGACCGGAACCATGGCGGAGCTGCGCGTCCACTCCGCGTCGAAAACCGGGCTCAAGGTCGGGTTCGTGGCCATGTTCCGTCCCCTCGTCGTTCCGCATTCCGCTGCATTGCCATATTCGCGGCCCACGGGAACGGGTAACGTGTCAAATGGAACACCCGGGACGGGCTACTGGGGAGACCAAATCATGGTGCCGCTGGAAGTCAGCAGCGACGAACGCCGCGCGTGGCAGCGCCTGACCGACGAGGAGCAGGCCGCGCTCACCGCGTGCGGGCACGTTCGCACCTGGCAGCCTGGGGAAATCCTTGCCATGCAAGGCAGCCCGGCCAGCAGCATGTTCGTGATCCAGCGCGGCTGGGCGAAGATCACCGCGACGAACTACCGGGGCGACAACGCACCGCTGGCCGCCCGCGGCCCCGGCGAGATCGTCGGCGAGCTCGCGCCCATCAGCGGCCTTCCCCGCACGGCGACGATCCAGGCCATCGACGAGGTCCGCGCGCTCGTCATTCCAGGCGCCCGGCTCCGCGGCGTGCTGCAGCGTCGCCCACGCATCTCCGAGGAGCTGCTGCGCACCGCCGCGATCCGCCTCCAGCAGTCCGACCGGATGCGCCTGGAGTCCGGCGGCTCCGACTTCACCCAGCGGCTCGCGGCCGTGCTGCTCGAGCTGGCCCTGCAGTACGACCCGGACTGGCAGGCCCGCACGAGCGTCGACCTCAACGTCACCCAGGACGACCTGGCCAGCTATGCGCGGGTGTCCCGCAGCACCCTCATCCGTGGGCTGGACGAGCTGAAGCGCCGCCAGGTGGTCGGCACCGCCCGCCACCGGGTCACGATCCTCCGCCCCGCCGCGCTCCGCGACCTCGCCGCGGGCACTCCGCCGACCGAACCCCCGTAGTTCGGCCCTTTCGAAACGCCGTGCCGTAGGTCATCATGGAATTGAACGCGCGCACGGGCGGAGGGAAATCGACACATGAATTCGGCCGACATCGACCCCGGCATCAGATCCGAATTGCTCGACCTCGGCGCCGTCGGACTCCGCGAGCTCCGCACCCTCGACAGCACCCCCTTCCAGGACGCCCTCCAACACGTGGTCAACCGCACCCGCCGCGTCCGCATCCTCTCCCGCAGCGGCGGAGCTGGCGGCGGAGGAGGAGAGCGAGTCGACTGACCGGCCATGGTCGACAGCGAGATGACCGCAGCCGGCGACAATCCGGTGTTCCACCGGATCCCCTGGACGGATCTCGACGCGGTCGCCCGGGGTGAGGCGAGCCCGGAGACCATCCGGCGTCTCCGACGTGCGGAACGCAGTAGGCGCCTGCTGTTGCTGCGGGCCTTACTCGACGCGGTGGCGAAGTCACCGACGTTGTCCGGCCCGCTCCCCTCTCCGGAGGATGCCTGGGACCTGCTCGACCGTGTTCAGGTGCGCGCGCCAGCCGCTTTCGACGAAATACTCGCGCACCCGTACACCGGAAGTTGGGCCGGGTACACCATCAGGCTGCTCCGCAACGAGATCACCGGCACGTGGCCATTGTGGTTCCAGATAGGCCATATGCACGCCATAGCCACGGCCGCCGCCATTCGCGCGGGAATTCCTTTCCAGACGACGATTCCAGTATGGCACGGTGTGGCGACGCTCCCATCGCTCGGCGCGATACGACTTCCAGTCGACGGCACCTGGTCAACGGCCGAAATCCGCGGCGACGGAGAACAAGTGGAGGTGTCAGCGACAACCGGCCGGGTTCGGCTACCCATTGCCCTCGACGCTTCCTCGCCGGGATGGTTGCCGCTGCGCCGGGTCTCGACGACGGTCGGTGACCACACCTTCTCGGTGCGACTCGACGACCTGGACCCTTTCCGCAGCCTGTACGAGCCGGTCGCGCCGGAACGAATCGACGCCGTGGAAGTCGAGGCGTGGCAACGGCTTCTCGACCAGGCATGGCGTCTCATCACCGATCAGCTGCCCCACATCGCCGCAGCACTGGCGCTGGGTCTCGACTCGATCGTACCCAGGCCCGTGGTGCTGTTCCGCAACGCGAGTGCGTCGACCGGCGAGGCGTTCGGCAGCGCGATCATCGCGCGGCACTCGGACCCGGCGTCCCTGGCCGCCATCCTCGTGCACGAGTTCAACCACATCGTGCTCGGCGGTGTCCTGCACCTGATCCGGCTGCACGACGATGATCCGCGGATGCGCTTCTACGCGCCATGGCGAGACGACCCGCGCCCACTTGATCGAGTGCTGCAGGGCGTCTACGCGCACGTCGGCGTGGCCGAGTTCTGGCGCGCCATGTCCCATGTGGATGGTCGACCGGATCAACGGCGCGCCGCGACCGAGTTCGCCTTCTGGCGTGGTCAGACATGGCGCGCCCTCACCGCGATCCGAGGTGACGCCACGCTCACCGAGGCAGGACACCGATTCGTCGACGGGATCGCCGCACGCATCGGGCCGTGGCAGCACGAGCCGGTCCCGAAGCACGTCGCCGAGGCCGCCGACGCCTTGGCCACGGACCACTACGCCGGCTGGCGGATTCGTCACCTCCGTCCCCGACCCGAGCTGGTCGAGACGGTGGTCGAAGCCTGGCGCGCCGGGCGCCGCCAACCGCCCGTCATCGACGCGATGTCAGACCCCTTGCCCACTCCAGTGCCGGACGGGGACTGGTCGCACGCCCGCGCTGACCTCATTCGCTATCAACTCGGCACCGAGCCGACGATCGATCCGCTCGGTGCGGTGCCAGATGCGACCGCCGCCGACCTCGCCTACGCTGCCGGGCAACACGCCAGTGCCGCAGCCGGTTACCGCGCGGAACTGAGTGTCGATCCCGATCGACCCGACTCGCTCGTCGGGTTGGGCCTCGCCCTGACTGCTCGAGGCGTCAACCCGGCCGCTCGAGCGCTGCTGGGCCGCCCCGAACTGGTGCGAGCCGTCCACCGCAGACTCAGGGAGCACGCGGAATCAGTACCCTCACCGGAGCAACTGGCCAGCTGGATCGGCGCGATGGCCAACTGATTCCGTCATCCTGCGCCGATCACAGCAGGATCGGGTCGATGTCACAGTTGGCCCTGGCGTTGCCGGCCGCGGCGGCCGTCGCCGGATGCGCTTCACCGAAGGCTCTGCGGTACCGGTCCACCACGTCGGCGCACAGCGAGTCCGCTTCGTCGGCGCGGTCGTCGGCGCGCAGGTCATAGCCGAGATTCAGCATAGCGGCGAGGGTAGTCGGATGTTCCGCCCCCAACACGCTACGCGAACGCTCAAGCGTCTCGGTCCCCAACTCCAGGGCGGCGTGCCGGTCATCGTATGCGGCGTGATCACTCGCGAGGTTGACCGCCGTGACAAGGGAATAGGGATTGTCAGCGCCAACGGTCGCACGGAACTGTTCGAGAGCACGCTCATTCAGCTCCCGCGCCCCGGCTACGTCGCCGAGCAACCGGAGGGTCACCGCGAGGTCGACCGTCGTGGCGATCGTGTGCGGATGCTGCTCCCCGAGCACCTGGCGATAGCGCTCGAACACGAGTTCGCCTTGTTTGCGTGCCGCGACGAGATCCCCCTCGTGCCGGAGATCGATGGAATACGCCAGCAGGCACGCCATCGTATCCAAACTGGATTCCCCGGCATGTGTACGGAAGTAGTCGAAGGCGTTCTTCGAAAGCTCCAGGGCGCCCGCGTGATCGCCGTCCTTGCGCCTGGCCACCGCCAACTGGAACATCGACAACCAGCTGTCGGCCGCGTCCTCACCAAAACGTTCCCACCACGTCGCGGTGAGCTTTTCCTGCTCGACCCTTGCCCAGCTGTACTGACCGGCCTCGCGCCGGTCGATGATGCGCGCGACATTGGCGGCATAGGCACGCGGGTGATCCGGGCCGAGCACCTCGACCGACCTGCGGAAGGTGTCCTCGTCCAGTTCCGCGGCCGCGTGATAGTCGCCGGCGAGCCGAAGGCTGAGCGCATGGTGGTACGCCGCGTTGATCGTCACCGGATCGTCATCGCCGAACAGCTTCCGCGATTTCTGCAGAATCTCCTCGCTGAGCTTCCGACCAGCCGCGAACTCACCGCGTGACCGGTGATCGATCACGACGTTCGTTTGCACCGTGAGCGTCTGCTCGGCGTTCTCCCCGGACACCTCCAGCCGCAACCGCAGAGTGCGCTGGTTGAGTTCGGCCGCCTCGTCGAACCGGCCGAGCGACCAGAGGTAGCGCCCCAGACGGCCCGCTACCTCGAGGGCCTGGGGATCGCGCTCGCCGAGCATCTCCGTCCACCGGTCGAGCGCGCGCCGCGCGAGTTCCGCAGCCTCCTGGTTGTCGCCCCACTGCGACAGGAAGCCCATCAGGTTGATCACCAGTTGACGCACCCAAGCGTCATGGCAGTCCACTACGTCCGCCGAGTAGATATGGGGCAGAAGTTCTCGGTACTGACGCCAGGCCTTGCCGGAATCCGGATCGTTCGGATCCACCGCGGCAAGTAGCTGATGGGCGCCGTGGCGCATCTGCTGGGCGACCTGCTTCGGCATCAGACGAGTGCGCAGGACCAATTGCACCAGGCGGTGGAGTTGGATCGTGTTGTTGGCGTGGTCGATTTTGGCCAAACTGTACCGGTTGATGTCTCGAATCGCACGCGCAAGCTGAATTGGATCACGCAGTGCCACATCTATTTCGGGTTGAATAGAAACGCCACGAACACCCGAGAAAATGTCACGCGAGATTGGCTCTGGGGAGAAGAAAGCGCAGATCTGGAGGATCTGGTGGGCGGCCGCGTTCCTGTTTCGGAGCTCGTCGAAGGAGACGTTCCAGGCGGCGGTGACGGACACCTCGTCCGGGTTGGCCGGGGCGGACGCCTCGAGCATCTCGTTGACCTTTTCGTCAAGCAGGCGAAGGTACTCCGCCGGCGGCATGCCGGTCTCGGCGAGCCAGGCCGATGCCTGGGAGATCGCGAGCGGAAGGTCGCCGAGGCGCTCGGCGACCTCGTCGGCGGCCGCGTCGGCGATGTCCGGGCTGCGCCTGCGCATGAGCTCGCGGCTCTCCTCTCGTTTGAAGAGGGCTACTTCTAGTGGCCGGGCCACGCCTGCCCAGTCCGGGTTACGCGAGGTAATGAGAATCTCTCCTGGGCCATTGGTGGGGAAGAACGGTCGCACCTGGTCGGGGCTCTCGGCCGCGTCGAATACCAGCAGCCACCGACGATAGGGGCGGCCGGTCCGCAGCGCCTCTCGAACCGCTGGAATCGCGACTGAGGCGTCGTTTCCACCGGGAAGGTGCAGTTGCCGGGCCAGCTCGGTGAGCGCGGCCCTGATCTGTGTCGGGCGACCCGCCTCGATCCACCAGATCACGTCGTAGTCCTGCAGATGGCGATAGATGTATTCCATCGCCATCTGTGTTTTTCCGATCCCACCCATCCCGTGCAGGGCAGCGGGGAGAACGGCTGTCGTGCCACCCGCGGTGAGTCGTTGGTCCAGCTGATCGAGCAGGTCCGACCGGCCGGTGAAGCTCAGGTTCCGCTGCGGGACGTTTCCCCAGATCGGCGGCGCCTCGTCCGGCTGCCGTTCCCGAGATGTCCCGGTCGAATACAGCGGGGGATGGGTCAGCAGAGTGGTGACGGGTTGACGCGCATCGGGATCGTGGTGCCGAGCAGTCGTCGGCTCGGGGGCGGTGGACGGGATCCCCGTCCGCTCGTCCGTGTCGTTCGCGGAGAGGTCGTGTGGCTCAGGCCTGGGTGGCATGGTCTCACTCTCGTGGTCGACGGACGGTGTTTCAATATCGAGTTGGGCCAAACGGTTCGCGCGTACCAGGTACGGCCCGTTCAGCGCCCGGAGGACCACACGTTCCAGTGCGATCTCGTCGGCTGTTTCGGGTGTGGGTCGAGGGTCCGCCGCCGTATGGGGATTGTCCAGTGCGTCGCGCATTCGTTCAAGTACGCTCATGGACCGGCCGAAATGGTGGGCGACCGTTCGCACGACGCGCGCTGTTTCCGAGCGCCGCGCACCATCCAAAAGCGACTCGCGGACCGGAATCGGCAACTCGAACAGGGTCGTGTCCGAATCGGACTCCGCGTCCGCGCGGGGAGCGTACCGCAGTAACCCGGTCGCGATCAGTTCCCCCACGAATTCCGGGTGTCGCCCCTGCTGAAAGGCTTCTTGGACCAGTTGGGCGACCTGGAGGTCGACCGGGACGGCGGCGAGGAGTTGGGCGAGGTGCTGGGCCTGCGGAGAGGCGACGCTGCGGAAGGCGGCGACCCGTTGTGCGGCGGAGCCGGCGGCGCTGTCGTAGGTAGCGACGGTGGGGCGGGGTTTGTCGGTGGCGAGCAGGGCGGTGGCGTCGACGTCGTGCTGCCGGCCGCTGATCAGCCGGCTCCACCACCGTAGCCAGCGGGGCCCGAGTTCGAGGACGGGGATCGGGACGGCGTCGTCGGGCAGTATGGCGTCCGGGTCCGGCTCGGTCCACGCGTCCGGCAGTTCGACCCTCCATCGCCGGTTCGGCCGCAGGTCTGCCGGCGTGGTCAGCCTGGCGTGCCGCACGGCCAGCCCGGCACGGCTCCACAGCCACTGTGGCAACAGGTTGATCACCGCCAGCGGCATCACCCGGCCCCACCGCGCGAGCACCGGCCCGGTCAGGTCCGCCCGCCACGCGGGCGCCAGGCCGTCGGTCAGCACGAGCACGACCCGCCGACCGGAGTGGTCGAGGATCTCCGCCGGATCCCTCGGCAACGTGCCCCCGGTGCCGCCACGCAACACCGGTGCCAACGGGACACCGCCGCGCACACCGTCGGTCACCAGCCGCCGGACGCGAACGGTGCCGAACACACCCGACTTCTCGACCAGCGTCACGAACGCGGCGACCCGGGACCGCCACAACGCCATCGACGGCCCGTCGTCGACCACGACCGTCAGATCCAGCCAGCGCTCCCGGCGGCGCCGCACCACCGGCAACCACAACCCGTCCTGCGCCACCCGCTCCGCGGTCGCCTCCTCGTCGACCACGACGTCACCGTCCCGTGCGGACCGGACATACCGCTTGAGCGGACGCAGCGCGCGCAGCGCCTCCAGTGCCCGCGGCAGACTGGCGTGGGCGGAGGCCACCCGGCCGGTCGGCGGTTCACGCACCGGTGCCTCGATGTCGAAGGGCTCCGGCACGGCGGGTCCCGGCCCAACCATCGGATCGACCATTGGCTCGACCAGTAGCTCCGCCGGTAGCTCCGCCGATGGCTCCGCCCGTGACTCGGCCCGTGACTCGACCGGCTCGACCGGTTTCTCCGATGGCTCCCGACCGGCGGGCGGCGGGCGCACGACCGGCTCGACCGGGGCCGGCTCATCGACTTCGTCGACGCGGCCGGCCGGAGGTGGTTCGGTTGAGCCAGCACACGGCGACGGGCTCGCCGCGTCGATGGCCGACGCGAGCCAGACCGAGTCGGCGAGCTCCGACCACGTCAGGTCCGCCACCCCGAGCACCGAATCCGGCACGGCGTCAACCGGTCCCGCGGGCTCAGCGGGATCGGCGTCGAGTCGGGCGGCCGGCCCGCTCATATCAGGGATCCACACTCAAGCGCCGCCACAGCGCGTCCACCAGCCGGGGCCACGCCGGATCACCGTCCCGGTACGCCCCGGACGTCGCCAGATACACCGCCTCCAGCAACCGGTCCACCGGCAAGCCATCCGCCTCCGCCCGCCGCGCCACGAACTCCTCGATCAACCGGTCCCGATGCTCACCGTCCGCATCCAGCGTATGATTGGCCACGATCGCTGCCAGCTGGTCGACATCCGGATCCGGCATCTCCAAACGCATACACCGACGCAGGAACGCCGGCGGAAACTCCCGCTCCCCGTTCGACGTGATCACCACGACCGGGAACGCCCGGCACGCGACCCGACCATCCACCACCGTCGCCCGCCCGAGCGGATCATCCGTGTGCACCGACACCTCACGCGCACCGGCCAAAGCCCGCGCCAACTCCGGAACCGGGAAATCGCCGTCCTCGAAGATCCCCAACAAGTCATTGGGCAAATCCGCCTCGGACTTGTCCAACTCATCGATCAACAACACCCGCGGCAACCGCGTCGGCAGAAACGCCGTGCCCAACGGACCCAGCCGGACGAACTCACCGATCGACGGCTCCTCCGACGCCTCCGCTCGCTGCGCCGCGTTACGCGCCGCGGCCGCCTGCACCCGACCGATCGCGTCGTAGCGGTACAACCCCGTCGCGAGCGTCGTATGACTGGTGATCGCCCACCGCAACACCCGCCCCAACCGCAACTCACGCGCGATTCGATACGCGAGCGCCGACTTCCCCACGCCCGGCCGACCCGTCACCAGCAGCGGCCGACGCAGATACAGCGACGCGTTGACCATGTCCAACTCGGCCGCGCTCACATCACGCTCGGCCAGATGGAACTCCGAACCAAGCCGGCGCTCGGCGTCACCATCACCCGGCGGCGGCACGTCTGGCTCCGGCAGCGGACCCCCGTCGAATCGTCGCCACGGCGGCGGATCCGGCAACAACTCGCCGACGTCGATATCCGACAGCGGGCGGCCGGTACCGCGATAGATCCACCATGCAGGAGCGTCCGGGCCTGGTGTCCGCGCGTCGCGGGACCCGCCGGAGCCGTTCGTGGTCGTGTTCACCGCAAGCCCTTACATCGGTCGCGCGTCGAGTTCGACAAGACGCGTCGGATCGTCCCAGAGAATCACCACGTCCTTGGCGACACCGAGATCGATGGGAAGCTCGGTCGCTCCCAGTGCCGCCCGGCGGGACACCTGCGCACGCTGTGGCACCTCGATCAGTCCACCGCTTTCGGCCAACCAGTCGACGATCTCCCGCAGTTCCTCCGGCGGCAGATCAGGGTGCCAGATCAGTACCGGCAGACCCGACCGCAGCGCCGCGGTCAACTCGTCAGTCCCCGCACTCGCCGGCCGATCACCCGGCGCCTCCAGCACCATCGATACCCAATGCGGCTCACTCAACACCGCATCGACCCGCCGGCCATCCTCGCCCGACGCGAAATGAATCCGTGTCGGCGACGGGTCCTCGAGCATCGAATGCCAGCGATCCCGCCACACCCGATGCCAGTGCGCGGCCCGCATCCGCTCGAGCGAGCGCACCCGAATCTGATAGTCCAGGCACAACGGCCGCGGATCACCTGTGTCATGCTCCTTACGCCAGCGATGCACCGGCAGGCCCAGCAACCCACGCGGCAACAGGAACTCCAGCACCACCGCCGCGCGCTGGTCCGCCCACGCCCGCTCGGCCTCGACCACCACCGCGTCGACCACGCGTTCCAGCTCGGCGGAGCGAACCTCGCCGACCGCACCCCGCGCCGGCGGCCACTCGTCCACGATGTCCTGACGCCAGAACGACACCACGTACCGATCCCGGTCGACCGCATCCCGGTCCACCATGATCACCAGATGCAACCGCGGTTCGGCGACGGTTCGCGCCATGGCCGCCCGGCGCGCACGCAGCGCCGGCCCAATCGTCAAATGGCGTGCGCGAGCCTCGATCCAGTCGATCACCGTGCGGCCCATCTCGCCACCGATCTGGCGCGCCAAAACGTCGAGGAACAGCAAACTCGGTGGTACCGCATCCGGGCCGGCGTTGAAATCCGCCAGATGAGTGAAGGCGTGCCAGGGGTCGCGTAGTCGAGGAAGAGGAATGGCCGGTCCGGCCGCGCGCCGCGCGAGTTCCGCAAGGTTGGGGACCTCGATGTCGGTGAGCCAGTCGCGCACCCGCTTCCACTCCTGTTCCGGCAACACGTCATGCACGAACTCGTCGGTTTCCACAGGTTTCTCGCCGGTTCGCACCGGTCCGGGCGGAGCCGCCGGTGTCGCACCAATGCCCGGTATACGTAACCACACCTCGCTCGAGAACCCCTTGACCTGCGCCGAGATTACCTGGTAAGAATCCGGCTCCGCCGCCGGTTCATGTTTGATCACGTCACGGTAGAACTCCGTGGACGCGATCACCGCGAGCATTTCCCCCGAATCCTTCAACTCGGTTTTCGCGTCCTTGGTCTCCAGCATGCGGAACGCGTTGTTCAGCGCCTCCCCGTCCGCTTTCGGCGAATTCCGAGTGATTTCACCGAAATGCAGCACGACACGCATGGCGATCGACGCCTCGGCCACCCTGGTCGCGTTGTACCGGCGCAGGGCGGCCAGCAGTCGCGTCACGAACAGATCGGCCAGGACCTTCTTCGACACGTTCGCAGGCACCAGGACCATGGCGCCGTCGCCGCGGTCCTCGTGCTCACAGCTCGCCCAGCCGACACCGGACTCGTCGAACGCCTCCCGCAGGACGGTGTACATGCCGTGCTGGATCTCCTGGCGGTGGACGGCCGTCCGGCCAGGGTTGGTGAAGTCGGCGACGTCGACCAGGACGATCGACCAGTGCAACGTCGGTGCCCCGAGCGTCACGAGGCATCCCTCCCCAGAGTATGAGCCTCTCAAGTTATCCGGCAGCTCGGACCAGGGGAAGTGTCATATGGAACAGAGGGGAAGATCAACTCTTCTGGTAGTAGGCCGCGTACATGACCGCGAGGTCCGCCCGTTCCTCCACAGAGGACTCTTCACGGATGGTCCGGTTCAGTCCCGCCGGGAAGCCGTGCTTGACCAGGCGGCGCTCGCAGGCGTCCTCCATGAACGACAGCGAGAAGTAGACCGACAGCAGGTAGCCCAGGACCACCATCGAGATGCGCAGGGACCACGGGCCGGGCACGAGCAGGGCGAGCCACCACGCGGCGAACATCACCTGGACGCGGGCGAGGTGGCGGAACACCCAGGTGCGACAGGTCAGGTCGTAGAGGACCCAGCCGTGGTGCGCGGCCGGCAGCGTGCCGCCGACCGCGTACCACAGCCATCGTATGGGGCCGGGTCGCATCAGGCCCCGGCGAGGGCCTTCAGCTGCTCGGCGCGGTCGGTGCGCTCCCATGGCAGGTCCAGCTCAGGACGGCCGAAGTGGCCGTACGCGGCGGTTTGAGCATAGATCGGGCGCAGCAGGTCGAGGTCACGGATGATGGCGGCCGGCCGCAGGTCGAACACCTGGGTGATCGCCTGCTGGATCTTGATCGGGTCGACCGTCTCGGTGCCGAAGGTCTCGACGAACAGGCCCACCGGCGCCGCCTTGCCGATCGCGTACGCGACCTGGACCTCAATGCGCGACGCGAGCCCCGCGGCCACCGCGTTCTTCGCCACCCAGCGCATCGCGTAGGCAGCCGAGCGGTCCACCTTCGACGGGTCCTTGCCGGAGAACGCGCCGCCGCCGTGGCGGGCCATGCCGCCGTAGGTGTCGACGATGATCTTGCGCCCGGTCAGGCCGGCATCACCCATCGGCCCGCCGACCACGAACCGGCCGGTCGGGTTCACCAGCAGCTGCACGCCGTCCGAGTCCAGGTCGAGCGGCGCCAGCTCCGGCTTGACGACCTGCTCGAGCACGTCGACGGTGAGCAGCTTCTCGAGGTCGACGCCGTCGGCGTGCTGCGAGGAGACGACCACGGTGTCCAGCCGCACGGCCTGGTCGCCCGCGTACTCGATGGTCACCTGGGTCTTGCCGTCCGGGCGGAGGTAGGGCAGCGTGCCGCTCTTGCGCACTTCGGTGAGCCGCCGGGCCAGCCGGTGCGCCAGCGCGATGGGCAGCGGCATCAGCTCGGGCGTGTCGGTGCAGGCGTAGCCGAACATCAGGCCCTGGTCGCCGGCGCCCTGCTTGGCGATCTCGTCCTCTTCGTGCTCCACCCGCGACTCGTACGCGGTGTCCACGCCCTGCGCGATGTCCGGCGACTGCGAGCCGATCGCGATGTTCACCCCACAGGAGTTCCCGTCGAAGCCCTTGGCCGACGAGTCGTAGCCGATCCGCAGGATCGTCTCCCGCACGATGTTCGGGATGTCCGCGTACGCCTCGGTTGTCACCTCGCCCGCGACGTGCACCTGGCCCGTGGTGACCATGGTCTCCACCGCGACACGGGACCGTGGGTCCTTCGCGAGCAGCGCGTCCAGGATGGAGTCGCTGATCGCGTCACAGATCTTGTCCGGGTGCCCCTCCGTCACCGACTCGCTGGTGAACAGCCTGCTCGCGGAATCCGTCACGACGTGTACCTACCCAATTCTTCGCCTGGTTGTTGCGTGAGAGCGTACTGATGGCTTTGGAGAACGCGTCTCGACCGGATGAACCCCACCACGGCGTCCCATATATCGGACGCCATGCGCGATTTGCTACCGAGAGCGATCGTCCGCTCGGAGCCGTCCGCGGACAGCATCCACCCGGCGTTGTCCTCCATCTCGAACGCCTTGCCCTCGCCCACGGCGTTGACCACGAGCAGGTCGCAGCCCTTGCGCTTGAGCTTGGCGCGCGCGTGCTCGAGCACGTCGCCGGAGCTGTCGCCCGTCTCGGCGGCGAAGCCCACGATGACCTGCTCGTGCCTGCGCGCCGCGACCAGCTCGGCCAGCACGTCCGGGGTGCGGGTCAGCGCTACCGGGTCCGGGTCGCGGTCGGTCTTCTTGATCTTGTGCGTGGCTCTGTCGACGGGCCGGAAGTCTGCCACGGCGGCGGCCATGACCACGACGTCGGCGTCCTCGGCGGCCGCGTGCATGGCGTCCCGCAGCTCGTCGGTCGTGCCGACCCGGACGAACTCGGCGCCCGCGGGCTCGGCCAGCGCCACGGTGTGCGCGGAGACCAGCGTGACCCGGGCACCGCGCTGCACGGCGGTGCGGGCGAGCGCGTAGCCCTGCTTGCCCGAGGATCGGTTGCCGAGGTAGCGGACGGGGTCCAGCGGCTCGCGCGTGCCGCCCGCGGACACGACGACCCGCACGCCCTCGAGGTCGCGCGGGAGGGCGTCGGGCCGGGCGAGCAGCAGGCGGGCCAGATCGGTGATCTCGGCCGGGTCGGCGAGCCTGCCCTTGCCGGTGTCGGCGCCGGTGAGCCGACCACTCGCGGGCTCGGTGACGACGACCCCGCGGCGGCGCAACGTGGCGACGTTCTCGCGGGTCGCGGCGTGCTCCCACATCTCGGTGTGCATCGCGGGCGCCATGAGCACCGGGCAGCGGGCCGTGAGCAGCGTGTTGGTCAGCAGGTCGTCGGCCAGACCGTGCGCGGCCCGGGCGAGCAGGTCGGCCGTGGCGGGCACGACGAGCACGAGGTCCGCGGTCTGCCCGATGCGCACGTGCGGCACCTCGGGAACGTCGGTGAAGACGCCGGTGCGCACGGGGTTGCCGGACAGCGCCTCGAAGGTCGCGGTGCCGACGAACCGCAGCGCCGCCTCGGTGGGGATCACCCGGACGTCGTGCCCGGACTCGGTCAGCAGGCGCAGGACCTCACATGCCTTGTAGGCCGCCACTCCGCCGCCCACGCCGAGCACGACACGGAGGCGGCGATCGGCCCCGGACACGTCGGCCCCGTCACTCCCCTTCGGTGTGTTCGAGCAGGCCGGCGTGGATCTCGCGGAGTGCGATCGACAGCGGCTTCTCGCGCGGGCCCGGCTCGACCAGCGGACCGACGTACTCCAGCAGGCCCTCACCGAGCTGCGCGTAGTAGTCGTTGATCTGCCGAGCGCGCTTGGCCGCGTAGATCACCAGGGCGTACTTCGAGCTGACCTTGTCGAGCAAGTCGTCGATCGGGGGGTTGGTGATGCCTTCGAGCTGCGGGCTCGTCGGGTCACCCAGTGCGCCCAACTCGGTGGGGGTGATCACTCGTTTTTCTCCTGCTGGTCAGACGATTAGTCGAGTACCAAGGTTAGCAACTCGGCCGCGGCGGACTTCACGTCGGTGTTGACCACCACAGCGTCGAACTCGTCCTGAGCGGCCAACTCCTCGCGAGCGGTCCGCAATCGGCGCTCGACGATCCGCGGTGGCTCGGTGCCCCGGCCGACCAGGCGCTCGACCAGCGACTCCCAGCTCGGCGGGGCGAGGAAGACGAGGTAGGCCTCGGGCATCGTGCGGCGCAGCGTCCGGGCGCCCTGCAAGTCGACCTCGACGAGGGCGTGGCGACCGGCCGCCAGGCGCTCCTCGATGGGCGCGCGCGGGGTACCGGAGCGGTGCGTGCCGCGGTGGATGTCCGCCCACTCCAGCAGCTCGCCGTTCTCGATCATGCGGTCGAACTCGGCGGGCGTCACGAAGCGGTAGTCCACGCCGTCCCGCTCCCCCGGCCGCTGCTCCCGCGTCGTCGCCGAGACGCTGAACCACAGGTCGGGGTACTGAGCGCGGACCTCGCGCACCACGCTCGACTTACCGACGCCGGAGGGGCCGGCCAATACCACCAGCCGGCCCCTCCGGGTCTCATTCTGAGCGCGACTCACTCGCCGCTGAACTCGGCGAGCAACGCCTTGCGCTGGCGCTCACCGAGACCGCGCAGTCGGCGACTCGGGGCGATCTCCAGACGCTCGATGATCTGCTGGGCACGCACTTTGCCGACGCCCGGTAGGGCCTCGAGCAGTGCGGTGACCTTCATCTTGCCCAGGACCTCGTCTTTGTCAGCTTGGGCGAGCACCTCCTTGAGGGTGGTGCCACCTCGCTTCAGGCGCTCCTTGAGCTCAGCTCGGGCGCGACGGGCGGCAGCCGCCTTCTCCAGCGCTGCGGCCCGCTGCTCCTCGGTCAGCTGGGGAAGGGCCACGATTTCCTCCGGGGGGTGGGGTGTTTTCTGCGGATCGGTGCCGCGACGTTACCGAGGTCGGGGCGGTCACGACAACGCGGGTCCTCCTTAGTGCGCAACGTAGCGCTAATCAGAGCATAGATCTACTCTGTGTAGCGACCAAAGCCCGGACCTGCGGTAACCAGGCGCGTGATCTTGATCATTTCGATGTCGTGCGGTAAAAGGAGGGGCGAATTCGGACCTGCTGCGATGTATCGTCCCGACGACGGCAAATTGCCCCGCCGGGCTTTCGTGATGCGAAAATCCTCAATTCCAACCGCACGAACTTTGTCCGTTTCCCGCGCACAAGTGGAGCGCTGCCCCCACCCTCTCCGGGGGCACCCCATGGGCCAAGTCTATCAATAAATGGCCTGGTCAACGGGGGTGCCGCCAGGCTGTGGACAGCTTCGGGTCGCGAATGGCGGATCCGGTCGACCGAACGCCACGGATCGGCTACAGCGGGTGGACGACCGCGGGCGGCGCACCACGATCGACGTGTGCGTGGACGGCGGCCGGAGGCGCCGCGAGGGCGGGTTGGGGTGCGGTTGCCCGATACGCACAGGCTCGGTGGGTGAGAGCCGTGGTGCGCGGGGCGAGCGGCGCGCGGACTCAGAGCGGGTGGGCGACCGCCAGTGAGTCGCGTACTCGCAGAGCCGCGTCGCGTAGGGCTGTCACGTCCGGGCCGTGTCGCAGGATCTCCCGGGACGAGGACGGCAACACGTGCCGCAGGCTCGCGCCGAACACCGTGCGCAGATCGGCGAGCGTGCCGCCCTGTGCGCCGAAGCCCGGGGCCAGGATCGTTCCGTTGAGGTTCGACAGGTCCAGCTCGGTCGCGCCCACGGTGGCGCCGATGACCAGCCCCACCGGGCCGAGCGGACTCGCGCCGGCGTTGCGGGCGGCGGCCTCGTCGACGATCTCCTGCGCCACCGAGCGACCGTCGGGGCCGGTGGCGCGCTGGACCGACGCGCCCTCCTCGTTCGAGGTCAGCGCCAGCACGAACCCGCCCCGCCCCGTCTCGGCGGCGAGGCTCAGCGCCGGGTCGAGGGAGCCGAAGCCCAGGAACGGCGAGAGCGTCATCGCGTCGGCCGCCAGCGGCGCGCCCTCGGCGAGGTAGGCCGCCGCGTACGCGGCCATCGTCGAGCCGATGTCGCCGCGTTTGACGTCCAGCAGTACCAGCGCGCCGGCCCGCCGGGTGTCCGTGATCAGCCGCTCCAGCACCGCCGTGCCGGCCGACCCGTGGAGCTCGAAGAACGCCGACTGCGGCTTGAGCACCGCGATCTCACCCGCGAACGCCTCGACGCACGTCGCCGCGAAGCGCTCCAGGCCCTGGGCGTTCACCGGCAGGCCCCACGCCTCCAGCAGCGACGGGTGGGGGTCCACCCCGACGCACAGCGGCCCGCGCAGCGACACGGCCGTGGTGACCCGCGCGCCGAACGGCGCCCTCACCGCACCCCCCGAACGTCGCGCCCGGCGTCCGGCCGCGCCGACCGCCGGCCCCACACCGCCCCGAGGCGAGGCGAGCACCCCGCGGCGCGGAACCGATTGAACGGTCCATTCAATCGGCCCGGGGGGCCCCCGATTTCAACGCTACGCGAGGGGGCTGACAGTTCTGGGGCGGTCATCGGGTGCTCCGCAGCGTCGCCTGGAGGGACTGGAGGGACTCGACGCCGATGTCCTGGCGGATCAGCGCCTCGATGCCGTGCACCGCCGCCGCCGCGCCCTGGATCGTCGTCACGCACGGGATGTCGCGGGACACCGCCGCCGTACGGATCTCGTAGCCGTCCACGCGCGGTCCGGGGTTGCCGTACGGCGTGTTGATCACCATGTCCACGCCCCCGTCCTTGATGATCTCCACGATGTTGGGCTCGGCGTCACGCGGCGTCTCGAAGTGCTTGCGCACCTCCGTGCACGGGATTCCGTTGCGCCGCAACACCTCCGCCGTCCCAGCCGTCGCCAGTACCTCGAAGCCGAGGTCGGCCAGCCGCTTCACCGGGAACACCATTGCGCGCTTGTCCCGGTTCGCCACCGACACGAACACCCGCCCGGACGTCGGCAGCGAGCCGTAGGACGCCGTCTGCGACTTGGCGAACGCCTTGCCGAACGACGCGTCGATGCCCATCACCTCGCCGGTCGACTTCATCTCCGGGCCCAGCAGCGAGTCCACCCCGTGCCCCTCGGGCGTGCGGAACCGGTGGAACGGCAGCACCGCCTCCTTCACCGCGACCGGTGAGGTCGGCGGCAGGTCGGCACCGTCACCCGACGGCGGCAGCAGGCCCTCCGCTCGCAAGTCCGAAATGGACGCTCCCAGCATGATCCGCGCGGCCGCCTTCGCGAGGGGCACGGCGGTCGCCTTCGATACGAACGGCACGGTCCGCGACGCCCGCGGGTTCGCCTCCAGCACGTACAGCACGTCGTCCTTCAACGCGTACTGCACGTTCAGCAGCCCACGCACGCCGATGCCGTGCGCGATTGCGGCCGTGGAGCGGCGGATGGCGGTGAGGTCGGTGCGGCCCAGCGTGATCGGCGGCAGCGCGCAGGACGAGTCGCCGGAGTGGATGCCGGCCTCCTCGATGTGCTCCATCACGCCACCGAGGAACACGTCCGACCCGTCGCACAGCGCGTCCACGTCGATCTCGATCGCGTCGTCGAGGAACCGGTCGACCAGCACCGGGTGCTCGGGCGTCACCTCGGTGGCGCGGGCGATGTAGCCGGCCAGCGAGTCCTCGTCGTAGACGATCTCCATGCCGCGGCCACCGAGCACATAGGACGGCCGGACGAGGACCGGGTAGCCGATCTCGTCCGCGATCCGCTTGGCACCGGCGAACGACGTCGCCGTCCCGTACTTCGGCGCCGGCAGCCCCGCGCCCTGCAGCACCTCGCCGAACGCGCCACGGTCCTCCGCGAGGTGGATGGCCTCCGGCGGGGTGCCGACCACCGGCACACCGGCGTCCGCGAGCCGTTGGGCGAGACCGAGCGGGGTCTGGCCGCCCAGCTGGACGATCACCCCCGCCAGCGTCCCGGACCGCTGCTCCGCGTGCACCACCTCGAGCACGTCCTCGAACGTCAGCGGCTCGAAGTACAGCCGGTCGGACGTGTCGTAGTCGGTCGACACCGTCTCCGGGTTGCAGTTGACCATCACGGTCTCGAACCCGCCGGCGGGAGTCGGCGCGGTGCGCAGCGCCATCGCGGCGTGCACGCACGAGTAGTCGAACTCGATGCCCTGCCCGATCCGGTTCGGCCCCGAGCCGAGGATCAGCACCTTCGGCCGGTCGCGCTGCTCGGCCACCTCCGACTCCGAGGATTGCCAGTCGAGCTCGTAGGCCGAGTAGTGGTACGGCGTGCGCGCGGCGAACTCGGCCGCGCAGGTGTCGACGGTCTTGAACACCGGCCGGATACCGAGTCGGTGGCGCAGCGTCCGCACTCCGTCCTCGCCGGCCAGCTCCGGGCGCAGCGCGGCGACCTGCCGGTCGGAGAAACCGGCCCGCTTCGCCCGGCGCAGCAACGGCTCGACGAGCACGGGTGCCGAGCCGACCTCGGCCCGCAGCTCCACCAGCGAGGCGATCTGGTCGACGAACCACGGATCGATCCCCGACGCCTCGCTCACCTCCGCCACGCTCACGCCGAGCCTCAGCGCGCGCTCCACGGTGTAGAGCCGGCCGTCGTGCGGGACCCGCAGCGCCTCGGTCGCCGACTCGGCCGTGACCGCCGGCGGGTCGGCGACCGTCCAGAAGCCGCCGGCCTTGGTCTCCATCGAACGCAACGCCTTGCCGAGTGCCTCGACGAAGTTGCGGCCGATCGACATGGCCTCGCCGACCGACTTCATCGTGGTCGTCAGCGTCGGGTCGGCGCCGGGGAACTTCTCGAAGGCGAACCGCGGCACCTTCACGACCACGTAGTCGAGCGTGGGCTCGAACGAGGCCGGGGTCTCGCCGGTGATGTCGTTGCGGATCTCGTCGAGCGTGTAGCCGATCGCGAGCTTCGCGGCGATCTTGGCGATCGGGAACCCCGTGGCCTTCGAGGCGAGCGCGCTCGACCGGGACACCCGAGGGTTCATCTCGATCACGACCAGGCGGCCGGTCCGCGGGTGCACCGCGAACTGGATGTTGCAGCCGCCGGTGTCGACACCCACCGCGCGAAGCACGTCGATGCCCACGTCGCGCATGTGCTGGTACTCGCAGTCGGTCAGCGTCATCGACGGCGCGACGGTCACCGAGTCGCCGGTGTGCACGCCCATCGGGTCGATGTTCTCGATCGAGCAGACGACCACCACGTTGTCGTGGCGGTCGCGCATCAGCTCGAGCTCGTACTCCTTCCAGCCCAGCACGCTCTCCTCGATCAGCACCTCGTGCACCGGGCTCTCCGACAGGCCCGCCGAGGCCATCCGCTCGAGATCCTCCTTGGTGTGGGCCAGGCCCGAGCCGAGCCCGCCCATGGTGAACGAGGGCCGGATGACCACCGGCAGCCCCAGCTCGTCCACAGTGGACCGCACCTCGTCCATCGTGTGGCACACCGCGCTGCGCGGGGTCTCCGCGCCGACGGAGGCGCAGATGTCCTTGAACCGCTGGCGGTCCTCGCCGCGCTGGATCGCGTCGATGTCCGCGCCGATCAGCTCGACGCCGTACTTCTCGAGGACGCCACGCTCGTGCAGGGCGACCGCCGTGTTCAGCGCCGTCTGCCCGCCGAGCGTGGCGAGCAGCGCGTCCGGCCGCTCCTTCGCGATCACCTTCGCCACGAAGTCCGCGGTGATCGGCTCGATGTAGGTGGCGTCGGCGAACTCGGGGTCGGTCATGATCGTCGCCGGGTTCGAGTTGACCAGGCTGACGCGTAAGCCCTCCGCGCGCAGCACTCGGCAGGCCTGGGTACCGGAGTAGTCGAACTCGCAGGCCTGGCCGATGACGATCGGGCCGGACCCGATCACCAGGACGTGCCCGATGTCATCGCGTCTCGGCATCGGCGTCCTCCATCAGCCTGGTGAACTCGTCGAACAGCGGCGCGGCGTCGTGCGGGCCGGCCGCGGCCTCCGGGTGGTACTGCACCGAGAACGCGGGCACGTCCAGCGCGCGCACGCCCTCCACACAGCCGTCGTTGGGGCAGTAGTGGCTGATCCGCGCGGCGCCGAACGCGGTGTCGAACCGCTCCCCCGGCTCGCCCTCGAGCGCGAACCCGTGGTTCTGCGCGGTGATCGCCACCCGCCCGGTGTCCACGTCGATCACCGGGATGTTGATGCCGCGGTGGCCGTAGCGCAGCTTGTACGTGCCGCGGCCGAGCGCGCGGCCGAGGATCTGATGGCCGAAGCAGATGCCGAACAGCGGGATCCGACGTTCCAGCACGTCCCGGGTGAGCGCGACCGGACCGTCCGCGGTGGCCGGGTCGCCCGGGCCGTTGGCGAGGAACACGCCGTCCGGCTCGACCTCGAGCACGTCCTCGATCGTCGCGCCGACCGGCAGCACGTGGGTCTCGATCCCGCGGGCGGCCATCATCCGCGGCGTGTTGGTCTTGATGCCGAGGTCCAGCGCGGCCACCCGGAACCGGCGCTCGCCGTCGGCGGGGATGACGTAGGTCGCCTCCGTGGTGACCTGGCCGGCGAGGTCCGCGCCGGTCATCGGCGGGCTCGCGAGCACCCGGTCGACGAGCGTCTCGGTGTCCGCCAGTTCCGGACCGGAGAACACCCCGCCGCGCATCGCGCCGCGCTCGCGGATGTGCCGGGTCAGCGAGCGGGTGTCGACCCCGCTGATGCCCACCACGCCCTGCTCGGCGAGCACCTCGTCGAGCGGGCGGCGGGAGCGCCAGCTGGACGGCACGCGCGCCGGGTCGCGCACCACGTAGCCGGCGACCCAGATCCGGCGGGACTCGTCGTCCTCGTCGTTCCAGCCCGTGTTGCCGATCTGCGGGGCGGTCGCCACCACGATCTGGCGGTGGTAGGACGGGTCGGTCAAGGTCTCCTGGTAACCGGTCATGCCGGTGCAGAACACCACCTCGCCGAGGCTGGCCCCGGTCGCGCCGAACGCCTCGCCGCGGAACACCCGACCGTCCTCCAGGACCAGTGCGGCCGGCTCAGCCATGAAACACCTCACCATCGTGCGCGGTGACCCTGCCACGCAGCAGGGTCGTGACGACCCGCCCGGGCAGCTCCATGCCCTCGTACGGGGTGTTGGCGGCGATGCTGGCCAACTCCGTGCCACGCACCGTCCAGGTGGCGTCCGGGTCGACCAGCGTGAGCGTCGCCGGCTCGCCGGCCTCCAGCGGCCGGCCCTGGTCGGGCAGGCCGGCGATCTCGGCCGGCCGCTCGCTGAGTACCCGCGCCACACCGCGCCAGTCCAGCAGACCCGGTTCGACCATCGTGCGCACCACCACCGACAGCGCGGTCTGCAGCCCCAGCATGCCAGGCCGGGCGGCGGACCACTCGCAGTCCTTCTCCTGCACGGCGTGCGGCGCGTGGTCGGTGGCCACGCAGTCGAGCACGCCCGCCGCGAGCGCCTCGGCCAGCACCTTCGCGTCCGCGGCCGTGCGCAGCGGCGGATTGACCTTGTTGACCGGGTCGTAGGTGGCCAGCCGCTCGTCGTCGAGCAGCAGGTGGTGCGGGGCGACCTCGGCGGACACCTCGATGCCCTGCTGCTTCGCCCAGCCCAACAGCTCCGCGGAGCCGGCGGTGGAGACGTGGCAGACGTGCAGCCGCCCGCCGGTCTGTCGGGCCAGCAGACAGTCCCGGGCGATGATCGACTCCTCGGCCACCGCGGGCCAGCCGGCGAGGCCCAGCCGCGCGGCCAGCTCGCCCTCGTGGGCCTGGGCGCCCTCGGTCAGCCGCGGCTCCTCGGCGTGCTGGGCGATCACCGCGCCCAGCGCGGTGGAGTACTCCAGCGCGCGGCGCATCAGCAGCGGGTCGGCCACGCACTGACCGTCGTCGGAGAAGATCCGGACCCGGGCCAGCGAGCCGGCCATCGTGCCCAGCTCGGCCAGCTTCTCGCCGGCCAGCCCGACGGTGACCGCGCCGACCGGGTGCACGTCGACCAGGCCGACCTCGCGGCCGCGCCGCCACACGTGCTCGACGACAACCGCGTTGTCGGCCACCGGGTCGGTGTTGGCCATGGCGAACACCGCCGTGTAGCCGCCGAGCGCGGCGGCCGCGGAGCCGGTGGCGACGGTCTCGGTGTCCTCCCGGCCGGGCTCGCGCAGGTGCGTGTGCAGGTCGACGAACCCGGGCAGGGCCACCAGCCCACCCGCGTCGCGAACCTCCGCGCCGTCGGTGTCCACATCGGACCCGACGGCGGCGATCAGGCCGTCCCGGATCTCGACGTCGACCGGGTCCTCGCCATAGAGCCGGACCCCGCGCAGCACCAACGCGTTCACGGAGTCTCTGGTTCGCTTCGCTCGGTCGCTTGACCGCCGTCTTCCCTCCTCACGTGCTCGGCGCTGACGCGCCTGCGCGCGCTCGTCAGTCCAGACGGCGGACGCTCCCTCACTCCCGCTCACGTCACCCCCTCCTCGTGCGCGAGCAGGTGGTAGAGCACGGCCATCCGGACGTGCACCCCGTTCGCGACCTGCTGGGTAATCGCGGCGCGCGGCGAGTCGGCGACCGAGGACGCGATCTCCATGCCGCGCAGCATCGGGCCGGGGTGCAGCACGACCGCATGCTCTGGCAGCGCGGCGAGGCGGGCCTCGCTCATGCCGTAGGCGATCGAGTACTCGCGGGTGGACGGGAAGAACCCGCCGTGCATCCGCTCGGCCTGGACACGCAGCATCATCACGGCGTCGACGCCGGGCAGTTCGGCGTCGAACGTGTGCGACACGGTCACGGGCCAGCGGTCGACCTGGGCGGGCAGCAACGTCGGCGGGGCGACCAGCACGACATCGGCGCCGAGCGTGGTGAGCAGGTGCACGTTGGACCGGGCGACCCGGCTGTGCAGCACGTCGCCGACGATCGCGATCCGCCTGCCGTTCAGCTCGCCCAGGCGTTCCCGCAGGGTGGCGGCGTCGAGCAGGGCCTGTGTGGGGTGCTCGTGCATGCCGTCGCCGGCGTTGACCACCGACGTGCCGGCGTCGGCGAGCCAGCCGGCGATCCGGTGCGCGGCGCCGGACGCGGGGTGGCGGACGATCACGCAGTCGGCGCCGGCCGCGGCGAGCGTCAGCGCGGTGTCCCGCAGCGACTCGCCCTTGCCCACGCTGCTGCCCGTGCTCGACACGTTGACCACGTCGGCGCTCATCCACTTGCCGGCGATCTCGAAGGACACCCGGGTCCGCGTGGACGCCTCGTAGAACATCGTGATCACGGTGCGGCCGCGCAGGGTCGGGAGCTTGCGGACCTCCCGGCCGAGCAGGGTCCGCTTGAGCTCGTCGGCGGTGTCGAGGACGGCGGTGGCGGTGGCCGCGTCGAGCCCCTCGGTGGCGAGCAGGTGCCTCATGCGGGCGCTCCCTTCCACAGCAGCACCGCGTCGCGGCCGTCGGTCTCCGACAGCTGGACGTGCACCTCCTCGGCGCGGGAGGTGGGCACGTTCTTGCCGACGTAGTCCGCGCGAATCGGCAGCTCCCGGTGCCCGCGGTCGACCAGGACGGCGAGCTGCACGGCACGTGGGCGGCCGGCGTCGCGCAGGGCGTCGAGGGCGGCGCGGACGGTGCGGCCGGAGAACAGCACGTCGTCGACGAGGACCACCAGCCGGTCGTCGACCCCGCCCGCGGGTAGCTCGGTGGCGCCGAGCGGTCGCGTCGGCCGGCGGCGGAGGTCGTCGCGGTACAGCGTGACATCGAGCACACCGGTGGCGACCTCGGTGCCGGAGAACTCGGCGATCCGGTCGGCCAGCCTCGCGGCCAGCGGCGCGCCACGGGTCCGGATGCCCAGCAGGACCACGGGAGCGGCGTCGGTTGCGCCGAGCGAGGTCCGTTCGATGACCTGATGGGCCATTCGGGCGACGGTGCGCGCGACGTCCCCGGCGCTGAGCAGCTCCCGCTCGGCCGGTTCCGCCGCACCGCGGTTGCGCGGTGCCACGGGCTGACCTCCTTCCCCGCCTCGCTGGACGGGTCCTTAAAGGACGTCTGAACTGCGCCTATGCTGGGCGCGGTAGCACCGTACCAGGCGCAATGGATCCACCAGACGGGTGGTAATCCCGCAAATCAACCAACTATGTTCACAGATCAGCTTGACCTGGTGACAACTGTGGGTAACCATTACTCTGCGTGTTGACATGCGGCTACCCGCGGCAGCGAGTGATCGGCCAGCGGGGCGAATGAATGGAGAATCGCCATATGGGCGACTACGCCAAGGCGCTGGGGAGCAAGCTCCGCGGCATCCGCCAGCAGCAGGGCCTGTCCCTGCACGGCGTTGAGCAGAAGTCCGGCGGCCGGTGGAAGGCCGTCGTGGTCGGCTCGTACGAGCGGGGCGACCGGGCCGTTACCGTGCAGAAGCTGGCCGAACTGGCCGACTTCTACGGGGTACCGGTGGTCGAGCTGCTGCCCGAGGGCCGCGTGCCCTCCGGTGCCGAGCCGGCTACCAAGATCGTGATCAACCTGGAACGTCTGCAACAGCTGCCGGCAGAGAAGGTCGGACCGCTGGCCAGGTACGCGGCCACGATCCAGAGCCAGCGCGGTGACTACAACGGCAAGGTCCTGTCCATCCGTACCGAGGACCTGCGCTCGCTGGCGATCATCTACGACATGACCCCGGGCGAGCTCACCGAGCAGCTCATCGACTGGGGCGTCCTACCACCGGAGGCGCGCCCGTCCAAAGAAGACTGAGCCCAGGGCTCGACGGAGAAGGACGCCGGGATCGGAGCGATGCTCCCGCTCCGATCCCCTTCCATGTCAGGTCGCCGCCGAGGCGGTTGGCTCCGCCGGGGTGGCCGGGTCGGGCGCCGGAGTCCGCCTCCGGGAGCGCGCCCGGGTGATCGCGACACCGGCGAGGCACAAGGCGCCGCCCGCGAGCGTGAGCCAGCCCGGGACCTCGGACAGCAGCAACCACGACATCGCGATCACGATGGCCGGGACCACGTAGGTCGTCGCGCCCATCTTCGCCGCCGTCGTGCGCGCCAGCGCGTAGGCCCAGGTGACGAACGCGAGCGCGGTGGGGAACACGCCCAGGTAGATGACGTCCAGCGTCGCCGCCACCGGGGCCGTCGCCATCTCCGACACGAGCTGCCCGGCGAACGGCAGGCACGCGACGGCGCCCACCAGGCAGCCGAACGTCGTGACCTGCACGGCGGAGGCGTGGCGCAGGGCGGGCTTCTGGCAGGTCACGCCGATCGCGTAGGACGCCGCCGCGACCACGCACAGCAGGACGCCCAGCGCCGACGCCGACCCGCCGCCGGACGTCGAGAAGCCGACCACCACCGCGCCGGCGAACGACACTGCGATCCCGGCGAGCACCCGCCGCGGGAAGCCCTCCGCCAGCAGCCAGCCGGACAGCAGCGCGATCAGCACGGGTCCGACGTTCACCACCATCGCCGCCGTGCCCGCGTCGACCTCCCGCTCACCCCAGTTGAGCGCGACCATGTAGAGGCCGAACCAGAGCACTCCGGACGCGACGATGCCCGGCCACGCCGCGCGCGCCGGCCAGCCCTCGCGGCGGATCAGCAGCACGACCACGAGCACCACGGAGCCGGACAGCAGCCGCCCGAGCGCCAGCGCACCCGGCGAGTAGGCCGCCCCGGCATGCCGGATCGCGACGAACGCGGAGGCCCAGAACAGCACCGTGACCCCGACCGCGACCAGGCTGCGGCGATCAACCATGTCCATGGCCGCCAAGCTACGTCGCGGCACCGACATTCTCTCGCGAGTTTCGGACCGTGAGACGAGGCATTCGGTCTCCTCCGGCCTGCCGTGCCCGATATGTTCCCGACGGGAGGTCGACCGAGGGGGATCAGATGCTCACGCAGGGAAGCCGTCCCACGACCACCACCTCGGTGCCGACGGCGCCGCCCGTGGCCGACCCGCTGGAAGCCCGCCCGAGCCAACGGCGGACCCTCGGGATCACGAGCGCCGAACGAGTCAACATCGCCCGGGAAGGCGAGGAATGCCACTTCATACGCCGTCCGCAGACACCATCCTCGTGGTCTTCGCGTCCAATGTCGACAGTGGCCTTAGCCATGTGTACGCGCAGAACTCCGCGAACACGCCGACTCGAACCGCACAACCTCGAAACAGGTGGCATCCGGCGTATTGGCGACGATCAAGGCGACCAACTGGCTGTCGAGGTCACGCGATCCGAACGCCTTCTGCGTAGCGGCTGATGTGCTGGGCGGTGTCCTGCACACGTGGGTGGCTGTCCAGCACGAGGTTGGTTTCCTTGCCTGTCTTCACCGCCTCGCCAAGTGCCCCGATCGCCGCTGCCACCAGGGTGCGCGCAGTGGTCACTCCGCCCGTGATCACCGTCGTCGTCACGGCGACCACGGCGACGACCACGTACACACCGTTCTCTGTGTAGACCTCAACCAGTTCACGCCGGCCGGGTGCACCTCCGGGTGGCGGTGACCGGCGCCCGCGCCGGCAGCTCCTGCTCGGGTTGGGGAATGCCGTCGCTCGGCGCGGTGTCTGCGCACTCCTTGTTCCAGGTGAGGCAGCCCGTGGTGAGCTTGCCGTAGGTGGCCTGGATGATCGACGGAACGATGCCGCTGACGGCCTGCGCCGGACGGAGGAACACGTCGGGGTCCGCCGCGAGGCGGTCGAGGACGGACACGGTGTCGTAGAGGTGTCCTGCGCGTCCATGCCGTCCACGTGGCCAGCTCCCCGGCCGCGTCTCGTGGGTGGGCGAGATGCCGGGCACGGCTCGTTGCGGGTGAAGCCAGGGGGAAGCACCATGCCTACCGCCCCCGCTCGGCGAGCCGCTGAAGCTGCCAGGTCACCTCGTTGAGGAACGAGCTGCTGGCCGGCCGCACCTCGCCGTTCCCCTCCCCGCCGAACCAGCCGGCCGACGCGCCCGACCATGAGGCCAGGACCGGACGCGGTGCGTGGTGGGTTCGCCACACAACGAGCAAGCGCTACAGGGTGGCGCGAAGCTGCTCGGCGATCGTAGCCAGGCGGCCGAGGACGCCGTTGACGAAGCGTGGTGAGTCCTCTGTAGACAGAGTTCGGGCCAGCTGCACGGCCTCGTCGACCGCCACCGCGTCCGGGACGTCCGTGGCCCACAGCAGCTCGAACACGCCGAGCCGCAGGACCGCCAGGTCGACGAACGGCATGCGGTCGAGCGTCCAGCCCTCGGCGTGCTCGGTCAGCAGCTCGTCGATCCGTTCGCGGTGTGCCACCACACCCTCGACGAGCACCGTGGCGTAGTCGTTCGGGGGCGGGTGCTCGGCGGCCTCGGTGCGCTCGGCGTGCAGGGCCAACGGGTCGGCGTCACGCACCGCCGCCGCATACAGAACATCGACCGCGCGCTTGCGGGCCCTGCTGCGTGCGCCCATCCAGCGCTCCCGGTCGGCGGGCACTAGGAGCTGACGCGGCCGAGGTAGCGGCCGTCACGGGTGTCGACCTTGACCTTCTCACCGGTCGACAGGAACAGCGGCACCTGGATCTCGGCGCCGGTCTCCAGCGTGGCCGGCTTCGTGCCGCCGGTGGACCGGTCGCCCTGCAGGCCCGGGTCGGTCTGCCTGATCACCAGCTCGACCGACACCGGCAGCTCGACGAACAGCGGCGTGCCCTCGTGCGTGGCGACGACCGCGTTCCGGTTCTCCAGCAGGAACCGGGAGGAGTCGCCGACGACGTCGCCGTCGATGTGGATCTGCTCGTAGGTGTCGCCGTCCATGAAGACGAACTGGTTGCCGTCCTGGTACAGGTAGGTCATCTCGCGCCGGTCGACCGTGGCGGTGTCCACCTTGATGCCGGCGTTGAAGGTCTTGTCGACGACCTTGCCGGACAGCACGTGCTTGAGCTTCGTGCGCACGAACGCCGGCCCCTTGCCCGGCTTCACGTGCTGGAACTCGACGACGGCCCACAGCTGGCCGTCGAGGTTGAGCACCAGGCCGTTCTTCAGGTCGTTGGTGGAAGCCACGGGGTAGGTCTCTCCTGTACTCGCTGGCGGGGTCACACGACGACAAGCTGTTTGGTCGTCAGCGTGAGAAGCTCCGGATCGCCGTCCCGCACGACGAGCGTGTCCTCGATGCGGACCCCGCCCCTGCCGGACAGGTACACGCCCGGCTCCACGGTGACTGCCATACCGGCGGAGAGTCTACCTTCACCGGTCTTGGCCAGGGCCGGGGCCTCGTGGATCTCCAGCCCGACCCCGTGCCCGAGACCGTGCAGGAACTCCTCGCCCCACCCGGCACGCTCCACGACGTCGCGGGCCGCCGCGTCCACGCCGCGCACGTCCGCGTCCACGACCAGTGCCGCGCGGCCGGCCGCCTGCGCGGTGGCCACCAGGTCGTAGATCTCGCGCTGCCAGTCCGCCGGCTTGCCGAGCACGAACGTGCGCGTCATGTCCGAGTGGTACCCGTCGACCAGCGCGCCGAAGTCGAGCTTCACGAGGTCGCCGGCGTGCAGCACGGCGCCGGTCGGCCGGTGGTGCGGGACCGCGGAGTTCGCGCCGGCGGCCACGATCGTCTCGAACGACGGACCGGCCGCGCCGTGGTCGAGCATCCGGTTCTCCAGGTCCCGGGCGACCTCGCGCTCGGTGCGGCCGGCGCTCAGCCCGCCGTGCTCGATCAGGTCCGCGAGCGCCCGGTCCGCGGCCGCGCACGCCATCCGCAGCGCCTCGATCTCCGTGTCGTCCTTGACCATCCGGAGCTCCTCGACCAGTCCGGGCGCGCGGACCAGCTCGACGCCACTCGCGACACCGGTCAGGGTGTCCAGCTCCTCGACGGTGACGCGGTGGCTCTCGTAACCCGTGCGGCGGTAGGCCGTGCCGGCCGCGGCCCGCACGACGAGGGCGGGCGGGCACGGGCGGTCGATCAGCCGCTCGAGGTCGGGCACCTGCTGCGCGGACTGGGTCAGATAGCGGCCGTCGGTGCAGAACACCGTGCGCGCCTCGTCACCCGGTTCGTCGTGTGCGTGCACCAGAAGCGCGGCGTTGGAACCGGTGAAGCCGGTCAGATAACGCACGTTGCGCTGATCGACCACCAGCAGGGCATCAAGGCTGCGCTCCCGCAGGCGGGAACGCAGTGCCGCGCGGCGGCGAACGTGCGTGTCGGCCATGCGTGCGAGCTTAGTAGGCGTGCGCCTACGCTGTGGCGGTGCGAAGGGACGGGCGAACCTGGTTGCTGCGCGGTGTCGTGCTGGCCGTCGTGCACGCCGCGGCCGAGACGGTTCGGGCCGACTTCGGGGTACACCACCCGACCTCCCGCACGGTCTTCGAGGCGATCATGCTCGGCGTGCTCGTCGGCGTGGCCGCGGTATGGGGCGCGGTCGACACGTGGCGGGACGTGCCCGAACGCGGCAGGGTCTGGCTCATCGCCGCGCTGATCACCGGCTGGGGCGCCGCGATCCTGGGCCTCGTCGGCAAGTCGATCTTCGTGGACCAGACCGGGGTGGCCGAGCTCGGCGGCGCGCTGACCGGTGGTGCCGCGTTCACCGCGCTGCTCGTGCTGGTGCCGGCGTGCATCGGTTTCCTTGCCGGGCGGTGGATCCGGGTACCGCGCGGCGCCGACGAGCGCACCGAGTCCGATGAGCCCGACGAGTCCGGGCGCGACGAGCGTCAGCGCGGCGGGTCGAGGTCCGGGCCGCGCTCGTAGCCGTCCCAGCTCTCGTCGGACATCTGGTACAACGACGACGAGTTCAGCGTGGCGACCTCGGCCGAGGCGAACCGCCACAGCTTGTCGTCGAGCACGAACCCCGTCCCCCGGCCGGGCGCCGCGATCGCCTCGATGCCCGGCCTCAGCCGCGCGACGACCTCGACGTCGTCGAGTGCTGGCACGCGCCGGTCGAGGACGCGCACCGCGAGCTTCTCCGCGACAGACCGCCGGTCGATTCGCACGAGCGCACCCTTGACCACGAGGTCGATCGTGCGCTGCGGGGAGGGCATGGCGAACCCGTCCAGCGCGAGCAGCGCCCGGCCCTTGTCCGAGCAGGCGTCGAACCCGCTGACGTCGAGGCCGAAGTACCGCAGGTCCGACGGCCCGAAGCGGCCCTGCCGGGTGGCACGGACGAGGTCGATGGCCACGGTGCCGCACGGGTCCGCGGTGGAGACGACCGCGTGCCCGTCCGGCCGGCGGACCAGGCCCGGACCCTCGCGCCACACGCCCGGGACGACCACCGGCTCGTAGGGGTTGGTGCGGAACTCGATGTCCCAGAAGGTAATCGTCGTGCCCTCGCGGGTCTCGTGGGCGACGGCGAACGCGGCCAGCGAGTCCACCCACATCCAGTCCGCGCTGAACGCGTCGACGATCACGCGCTCGCGCGCGCTCGTGTCCGACACCGGCTCGAAGCCGTCCGGTCCGAGCACCTCGACGTCCTCGGCGAACGTGGCATCGGGCGAGCGGAGCACGAACTGACCCGCACCGTTGTGCCCGGTGCCGCGGCCGGTCGTGTCGGTGAACATCAGGTAGAACTTGCCGCCGAGGTACAGCGCGGAGGGCTGGCCGGCGCCGTAGGTGTTGCCGTTGGACACCTGCCGTGCGGACCTGACGATCGGCTTGCCGTCGTTGACCCGCGTCCACGACCGGCCGTCGTGGCTGGTGGCGAGGCCGATCGCGTTGCCGTGGTCGTGATCGCCGGCGGCCCCCGTGTAGTACATGTAGTAAAGCCCGGCCACGCGTATCACGGACGGGTCGCACGTGTGCATGGCGTCGAAGCCGCCCCGGCGGCCGGAGAAGATCGGGGTGCCCCGCCTGCCGTCGGGGCCGGCGAAGGGGCCACGGATCGAACGGGCCTCGGCCAGCAGGATGTCGTCGCCGGCGGGTCTCGCGACGCCGAGCTGGCTGCACCACCACATCCGGTAGCGGCCGTCATCGAGCAGGACCGAGGGTGCGTAGTTGTAGGGGGCGTCGTCGCCGCCCGCCGCGACGGTGCCGGAGCTCTTGCGGCCGCGGCTCGTGGTGAGGCGAAGCGCGACCGGCTCGCCCTCCTCGGGCTTGGCGGAGGGTGACGGGGTCTTGCCGGGCACGACTTCGATCTCCGGGCCGTCGTCCGCCTGTGGCGACGCCTCGCTGGTCGTGCAGGCGGCGAGGACTGTCAGTCCCAGCAGCGTGGCGGACAGGGCGGCCGGTCTTCGACGGTGCGTGCTGCGCATCGCGGAAGTGCCTCCGAAAGGTTCGCCCGTGGATTCCTCCGAATAGTGTAGTGATCACAGCCCGTGTTCGCCCGCGACAACCTCGGCCTCGAAGCCGTCGTCGTTTTCCAGGTACGCCGCGACGTGGTCCGGGCCGCCCGCGTACGGGTGCCGGTCGGCGAACATCAGCCGCCAGCCGTGCCCGGGCGCGGCCGCGGTGATCCGGTCCAGCTCGGCGCGATCCCGCACGTGCAGGGCCAGGTGGTTCAGCCCCGGACGGGTTCGCTCGTGCCGGTCGCCGCGACGGTCCGGCGAGTCCTCGACGACCACGTAGGAGCCGCCGTGGCGCCAGCTCACGCCGCGTGGCCAGCGCTGGTACTCGCGCCAGCCGAGCTCGGTGAGCAGCCAGCCGAGGGACTTCTCGGCGCTCGGGAGGTCGGCCACCCACAGCTCGACGTGGTGCACGCCGCCCGGCTCGGGGAGGCTGACCAGCACGCGGTGGACGGCGCCGCAGTGGTGGCCGGAGCCGATGTCGTGGAAGCCGAGCCGCTCGACGAACCGGCGCCCGCGCGGGTTGTCCTCGTGCACGAGGGCGAACACGGCCGGCGCGCCGAGCGCGTGGTGGGCATGGTCGACGATCGCCCGCGCGGCCTCCTCGCCGAGGCCGCTCCCCCAGTGCACGCGGGCCAGGTACCAGCCGCACTCCAGCACGCCGCCCGGGAGTTCCGTGGAGGGGCGCAGGTGGCCGATGCCGACCAGCTCGCCGTCGAGCTCGAAGACCCAGTCGCCGGTGCCAGCCGGACCGCGATCGTCGAGCCGGCGCCGGACGAGGCGCCGGACCGCATCGGGGTCGGTGAGGTCGTCCTGGTGGTGGCGGCCCAGCTCGGGGTCGGCGAACAGCTCGATGAGCGGGCCGGCGTCCGCGGCGCGGATCGGGCGCAGGGTGAGGCGTCCTGTGTGGAGGGTCGTCATGCGCGGGTCGTGCGGCCGTAGATCTCCGGCTCGCGGGTGCCCAGCCTGCCCAGGTCGGGTCCGTTGAGCACGAACGCCTTCATGTTCCGCTCCCGTTCACGAGGACCGACCGCCATGTCGTTCGGACTCTAGTCCGGGTTCCCCTCTCGCCGACGACGTCGACGGAGCTCACCCTCTGCTGATCGACGCGTATGCGGCGGTCAGCAGGCGCGGCTCGGGATCCTCGAGGCGGCCGGGCGCGGCGAGCCCGTCTAGGACCACGAACCGGAGCACGCCGGCGCGGGTCTTCTTGTCACCGCGCATGCTCTGGACGAGATCCGGCAGCGCGTCGGCCTCGTAGCGGGTCGGCAGGCCGATCGACTCGAGGACGGCACGGTGCCGGTCCGCGGTGGCGTCGTCGAGCCGACCGGCGCGGCGGGCCAGCTCGGCGGCGAACACCAGGCCGACGCTCACCGCCGCGCCGTGCCGCCAGCGATAGCCCTCGCGGCGCTCGATCGCATGGCCGAGCGTGTGCCCGTAGTTGAGGATCTCCCGCAGGCTGGACTCGCGGAGATCGGCGGCCACGACGTCGGCCTTGACCTGGATCTTGCGGCGGACCAGCTCCGCCAGCACGTCACCGTCCGGGTCGAGCGCGGCCTTCGGGTCGCTCTCGACGAGCTCGAGGATCCGCGGGTCGGCGATGAACCCGCCCTTGATCACCTCGGCCATGCCGGCGGCGAGGTCGTCGGCCGGCAGCGTGCGTAGCGTGTCTAGGTCGGCGAGTACCGCGGCCGGCTCGTGAAATGCGCCGACGAGGTTCTTGCCCGCGTCGATGTTGATACCTGTCTTGCCGCCGACCGCGGCGTCCACCATGCCGAGCAGCGTGGTCGGCACGTTGACCAGGCGTACGCCACGCATCCAGGTGGCCGCGACGAACCCACCCACGTCGGTCACCGCTCCCCCGCCGTACGCGACGACCGTGCCGCCCCGGTCCATGCCGAGCGCAGCGAACTCGTCCCAGCACGAGCCGGCGACCTGGAGGGTCTTACCCTCCTCCGCGTCCGGAATCGCGATCAGGTGCGCGTCGGCATCCGCGTCACGCAGCCGCTGGCGCATGGTCGCCGCGCCGCTCGCGAGCGTCGGCGGGTGGATGATCGCCACCTTCGGCGCGCCGGCCACCCGCGCGACGAGCTCGTCGGTCAGGTCGCGCCCGACCACAACCTCGTATGGCCGCTCGGTGGCCACCCTGATACGCACCGGCTCCGCCGCCCGGTCCACGGTCACTGGCTCACTCCCTCACACCGTTCTGTCTGGTGTGGTTGAGCATCGCACCGGAGCTTCGGCGATATTCAGTTGGGGATCAGTCCAGTTCCACCTCCGTCTTTCCGTCGTGCCCACGGGCGACGGCCACGACCTCGCCCTGTTCCTCCACTTTCGCGCGTTGTTTCGCCGTGAGCCGGCCGCCGACGCTGACCGTCAGCCGCAGCACGCGGCCAGCCATGCGGGCGCGCCACGTGCCGGCGATGTCGCCGTCGAGCAGCACCGTGCCCGGGCTCCCGATCGGACGCCACACGGACTTGGCGATCGCCCGGTCCGGTACCAGCCAGCCGCGGTTGCCGAGCGCGATGGCGTCCCTCGGCGGGAGGAACAGCACCGGTGGCGGGACAGGCGCTTCACCAACGGCGGCCACCATGTCCCGGTGCGCCCACAGCGTGCGGCCGTCGATCGTCACCTCCTCCAGCTCACCGGCGAGCTCGTCGAAGCTCGGCCGCAGCCAGCCGGGCGGCGCGGTGACCGACCGGGTGTCCAACCACTGGACGAGGTCGCCGAGTGTCGCCGGGCCGGCGAGCCGCAGGTAGGTCCGCAGCAGGTCGGCTGTCTTGTCGCCCTTGGCGATCGCCGGCTTGCCCGGCCCCAGCCGGAACCGCAACCGGCGACCGTCGTGGGGAACCAGCTCGATACCGGCGTACAGCGTGCCGAGCCGGAAGAGCCCGTCGGCCACGTGTGCGACACCGCAGCCCTCGCACCAGGGCCGCGCGATCTCCGGTAATCGCGGGCTGACGGCGCCGGAGAGTTCTCCTTTCGACGCCACGTCACCCGGGAACACGGCACGCATCTCGGTGGCGACCCGCTCGACCAGCTCCGGTCCGTCCACACCGGAGGCGATCAGCTGGTCGCCGTAGCCGCCGAGGTATGCCCGGAGAGCGTCGTTGTCGCTCGGCCACAACGCGGCGCGAACGAACGGCAGGTCGGCCCGCCGGTGCAGGTGCGGCGAACCGCGCACGGTCAGGGCGAGCACCAGCTCCGGACGATCGAGCTCACGCACCTCGCCCGTCCGCTGCCGTAAGCCCAGCGCGGCGGAGCCGGCCGGCGTGTCCGGCAGGCCGACGGCGAGGACGGCCAGCTCGTCGGTGGTTGCGGTGCCGTGCAAGCCCTGCACCCACGCCCGGTGGGCGAGGACGGCTTCGCGGAGGAGTTCGACTGCCATGTGCCATGCCTATCAGCGGGCACCGACAATTCGCCTCAGTCCTTCGTGACGGGCATGCTGGCGAGGACGTCGGCGAGGATGTCCTCGGGGGTACGGGCGCTCGTCGGTACCGTGGCGGCCGCGACCTTGGCGTAGATCGGCCGGCGGGTGTTCAGGAGCTCCTTGAGGTGCGCGCGCGGGTTGGGCAGCAGCCACGGGTGCAGCGGCACGAGCCCTTCGCGGCGGAGCAGGTGCTCGAGGTCGACGTCGAGGAAGACGACGTGGAACGGTTCGAGCAGCTCCGCCACGCCGGGCGCGGTCGGCGTGCCGCCGCCGAGCGCGAGAACGCCGGTGAACTCTGGGAGGAGCGTGGTGAGCAGCTCCCGCTCGGACTCCTGGAACCTCTCCCGACCGAGCTGGACCACGAGCTCGCCGGCCGGTATGCCGTGCGTGCGCTCGAGGTCGTCGTCGAAGTCGCGGAAGTCGACGCCCAGCCGTTCGGCGGCCAGGCGGCCGACGGTGCTCTTGCCGGAGCCGGGCGGGCCGACGAGGATCAGTACGGGACCGCGTGCGGTCACTGTCACCACCGTTCCTGGAGTGCCTTGAGGTAGCCCTCGGCGTTGCGCCGCGTCTCGGCGAGCGAGTCGCCACCGAACTTCTCCAGCGCCGCCTCGGCAAGTACGAGTCCCATCACCGACTCCAGCACGACGCCCGCCCGCGGCACGGCGCACACGTCGGACCGCTGGTGGATCGCCACGGCCGGCTCACCCGTCGCGACGTCGACTGTGGACAGTGCACGCGGGACGGTCGAGATCGGCTTCATGGCGACGCGCGCGACGAGCGGCTCGCCGTTGGTGATGCCGCCCTCGAGGCCGCCCGCGCGGTTGGACCGCCGGGTGACCCCGGTGACGCCGTCCGCGGGGTCGAGCTCGTCGTGGGCCTTGCTGCCCCAGCGGCGGGCCGTCTCGAACCCGTCACCGATCGCGACGCCCTTCATCGCCTGCACGCCCATCAGCGCGCCGGCGAGCCGGGCGTCGAGGCGCCGGTCCCAGTGCACGTGCGAGCCGAGGCCGGGCGGTAGCCCGTAGGCGATCACCTCGATGACGCCGCCGACCGTGTCGCCGGCCTCCTTGACGGCTTCGACCTCGGCGACCATCGCCTCGGTGGCCTTCGGGTCGAAGGCGCGGACCGGGCTCTCGTCGATCGCCGCGAGGTCCGACGGCTGCGGCGCCGGGCCGTCGGGGGCGTCCGCCGTGCCGATAGAGATGACGTGGCTGATCACCTCGGCGCCGAGCAGCTGGCGCAGGAAGGCGCGGGCGACGGTGCCGAGCGCGGTGCGGGCGGCGGTCTCGCGGGCGCTGGCGCGCTCGAGGACCGGGCGGGCCTCGTCGAAGCCGTACTTCTGCATGCCGGCGAGGTCGGCGTGGCCGGGGCGCGGCCGGGTGAGGGGCTCGTTGCGGGCGAGTCCGGCCAGTTCCTCGGCGTCGACGGGGTCGGCGGCCATCACCTTCTCCCACTTGGGCCACTCGGTGTTGTCGATGCGGACCGCGACCGGCCCGCCCTGGGTGACGCCGTGGCGCACCCCACCGAGGAACTCGACGCGGTCGGTCTCGAAGCCCATGCGCGGACTGCGCCCGAACCCGAGACGGCGGCGAGCGAGCTGCTCGCCGAGCTCGACAGTGGTGACCTCGACCCCGGCCACCATGCCCTCCAGCACGGCGACGAGAGCCGGGCCGTGCGATTCCCCAGCGGTGATCCAACGCAACACCCGCTGATCCTGTCATGCCGCTCTCACAGTGCTCTGGACTGGCATGGGGTTGGGGTTGGGAGGCTGAGCGGAGTGCGGCGGTCGGCTGGGCCGCGCGAGGCGGTCGGCAGGGCCGCACGAAGCGACCGGCAGCGCGACACGAAACGACCGGCAGCGCCGCACGAAACGACCCGCTGCGCGACACGAAACGACCGGCAAAGCCGCACGAAACGACCCGCTGCGCGACACGAAACGACCGGCAAAGCCGCACGAAACGACCCGCTGCGCGACACGAAACGACCGGCAAAGCCGCGCGAAGCGACCGGTGGGGCGGTCGTTCGGCGCGGCAAGCCCGAGCGGGGCTGGGAGCCATCGAGATGGACGATGCATGCAACGCCGAGGCGGTGGGTGGGGAGGTGGCCGGTGCGGGGCGGGCTTCGGTGCCTGGAGCGGCGGTCATGGCGTGGTTACCGCCGCTGTTGGGAAGGTCGTGAACAGGCAGGTGGCCGCCAGCAGGCCAGGGCCGTGTGGGATGCCGTCCCCTCTGGGTGGGCGGGTCAGTGCGCCCAGGAGCAGCGTCACGAGCGCGGCCAGCACCGCCGCGAGCACCAGGGCCGGCCAGCCCGACGCGGCCAGCGCCGCGCCCACGCTGCCCGACAGCTTCACGTCGCCCGCGCCCAGGGACCGCGGGCGCACGACGTGGACCGCGGCGTGCAGGGTGCCGAAGAGCAGAGCACCCGACGCCGCGCGGAGGGCGATCGACCAGTCGTCGCCGAGGATTGCGGACAGTGCCGTCGCGGCTGCCATGGCGGGGTACGCCGGGAGGGTCAGGGCGTCGGGCAGGCGGCGGTGACGCAGATCGACCACCGTGAGCAGGGTGGCGAACCAGGTCAGCGCGAGCGGAACGGGGAGCCACCAGGCCGGCACGTGTCCACTTGCGACTCGTGAGGCCACGGCGGCCCAGAGGAGCGCCACGGCGCCGGCTAACCATCCACTGTGGACCACGGTGCCTCGGCGGAGGTGGGCGAGCAACGAGCGGCCGGCGAAACCTGCGGTGGCACCGCCTGCGGCGCCGAGGAGAACGAGGTCCATGAACTCCACGGTGGCCTCGGTCGACCCGGGCCGGCAAGGACGAACCCGTGCGAATGGTCCATTCGCTCGGGTTCGCTCGCGGAGTATGGGAAATCAGACCAGCCGCGCCTTCGCGAGGATCTCCTCGATGATCTCCGTCTTCGCGTCGGCGTAGTTCTGGACGTACTTCCACGTCCGCTTCACCAGCTCGCGCTTCACCGCCTCGTACCGGCCCCGGTCCTCGTCGTGAGCGCGCAGCCAGTCCCGGAAACCGATCACCCGCACGATCTCGGACCCCGCGTGCCGAGGCGAGAACACGTGCAGGTTGACGTCGTGGTGATCGCCGTTCTCAACACGGCGGCGCAGCACGCGGTGCTCCATCCACGCCGCATCGCGGATACGCAGCCGGTACCCGGCCGCCTCCAGTGCGGGAATGTAGCTCTGCTCGTCGGCCGAGTCCTCGACCTGCAGCAGGATGTCGATGATCGGCTTCGCCGCCAGGCCGGGCACCGACGTGGAGCCCGTGTGCTCGATCGACAAGGCCCGCGCCCGCAGCGCCGCGGCGATCTCCGCCCGGTCCCGCTCGAACCAGGACGGCCAGGCCGGGTCGTAGTCCACGACCACGACCGGCACCGCGTACGGCTTCAGCTCTCCGATGGTGGCGGCGCGCATGCTCTCCTCGTCCATGCCGCGACCTTAGAGCGGCAGGGGCATCCGGTTTCCCGTAGCGTCCCGGAGGGCATCCCGCATCGCCGAGCGTGGCGCACGGCGGCCCGTGAACTGCTCGACCTGCCCGAACGCCTGGTGCAGCAGCATGTCCAGGCCCGTCGCGAGCCGGCCGCCGCGCGCGCCGACGGCGGTGGCCAGGGCGGTCGGCCACGGATGGTAGATCACGTCCAGCACGCACGGGGCGAGCGCGAGCGCGGGCACCTGCTGCTCGACGGCTTCCGCGGGCCCGGTGTTCACCAGGACGGCGGCACCGCCGGCGAGTTCCTCCCACGGCGCGGACGCCCAGCGGACCACCTCGACCGCCAGGCCGAACTTCGACGCGCACCGCACGGCCGGCTCCGCTCGCGCCGGCTCGCGCGCGACCACGTACGCGTCCGCGAAACCGAGGTCGGCCAGCCCGGCGAGCGCCGCGCACGCCGTGCCGCCCGCGCCGAGCACGACGCCGTAGCCGGAGCCGGAGCACCCGACCGCGCGCAGCGCGCCGACCACACCGTCGACGTCCGTGCAGTCGGCGCGCCAGCCGGAGTCGATGTGCACCAGAGTGTTCGCCGCGCCCACGGCCACCGCACGCTCGGTCGCGTCGGTGGCGACGGACAGCGCCGCCTGCTTGCCCGGCATCGTCACCGACAACCCCACCCACGAAGAGTCCAAAGAGGACACCAGGTCGGGCAGTGCGGCGGCGTCGGCCTCCACCCGCTCGTAGGTCCAGCCGGTCAGGCCGAGCGCGCGGTACGCGGCACCGTGCAGCACCGGCGACAGCGAATGCGCCACCGGTGAGCCGAGCACGGCGGCGCGCCGAACGTTAGTAGGCACCGCGTTCCTGAGCGTCCGCCACGTTCTGGTCGTGCTGCGCCTGGTTCGTGGCGAAGCAGGACGTCCCGTCGGTCTGGCAGCGCACGAAGTACAGCCAGGTCCCCTTGGCGGGCGTTGCGGCGGCCTTGAACGCCTCCGGGCTCGGCGCCGAGATCGGCGTCGGCGGCAGGCCGGTGTTCTGGTACGTGTTGTACGGGCCGGCCTTGTTCCGGTCCGCGTCGTTCGTTCGGATCGTCGGCCGGTCCAGCACGTAGTTGATCGTCGAGTCGTACTGCAGCTGCATTCGTTCGGCGAGCCGGTTGTAGGTCACCCGGGATACCTTCGGGAAGTCCTTCTCGATGGCCTCGCGCTCGATCAGCGACGCCATGATCGTCACCTGGTACGGGGTGAACCCGGTGTCCTGCGCGATGTTCGGCATGCCGACCGCCTGCAGCTGCGTCGCCGAGTTGCTCACCAGCTGCCGCCACAGCTCTTCGGGGGTCGAGCCCGGCTTCACGTCGTACACGCCGGGCATGATCAGGCCCTCGAGCCGGCGGGTCGGCTCGGCCTTGCTCGCGTACGGCAACGCCCAGTCGGGCACGCCGAGCTTGGCCAGGTCGGCCTTCTCCACGCTCGCCCGCAGTTGTTCGGGCTCGACGCAGGTGCTCTCGCCGTTCAGGTCCGCGCACGACGCCTGTGCCAGCAACGAGACGATGCCCGGCGTCACCTTGTCGCCGTTCTTGACGTCGTCCAGCTGCGTGCCGGCCTTGATCTGCAGGTTCCCGACCTTCGCCTCCTCGGCGACGATCTGGCTCACCGCCGCCGCGCCGGAGGACTTCGTCTTCACCACGTAGTAGCCGGGCTGGATGGCCCGCACCCGCTCGTCGGACTCGGCCGCGTTGACGAACGCCCGTGAGCTCGCCACGACGTCGGCCTCGGCGAGCGTGGCGGCGATGTCACCGGTCGACTCGCCGTTCTTGACCTGGATGACGACCTGGGTCCCGCCCTCGCCCGGGTAGTCGTCGTAGCTGCCGATGTCCAGGATCTGCCGTAGCCCGTAGTACCCGCCCGCGGCGATGAGCCCGAGCACGACGACCATGCTCACCCACAACACGATCCGCCGACGCCTGCGCTTGCGGGGCTTGCGCACCGGGCGGGCTCGCTCGGTGCGGGTCTCGGAGAACAGGTCGAGCTCTTCGTGGGTCATGGTTGCGGCGCCTCCGGAGGCATGTGCCGGGCCCGGCCGTCCAGCCAGGCCTGCAAGATCTCGACGGCCGCGGCCTGGTCGACCACCGCCCGCTGCTTCTTGCCGCGCACCCCCCGATCGCTGAGCATTCTGGTCGCGCTGACCGTGGTGAGCCGTTCGTCGGCCAACCGAACCGGCACCGGACGCACCCGCTTCGCGAGCCGCCTGGCGTATGCGACGGCCCCGGCCGCCGCCTTGCCGTGCCGGGCCGCGAGCGTTCTCGGTAATCCGACCACCACTTCGACCACCTCGTGCTCGACGACGAGCTCGGCCAACCGGTCGAGATCGCTCCCCGAGCGTTCGTCGCGAGACAGCGTAACGAGTGGCGTCGCGAGCACGGGACCGGGATCGCTCAGCGCGACCCCGACCCGCACGGATCCGACGTCGACGCCGAGCCTGCGGCCGGGTCCCGGATCGTCGAGACCCGGCCGGTCAGGCACAGTTCCGCCTCCCCGCATTTCTACTCTGTCGGTCGCGTCGAGCAGGACACGTTCGGCTCGGTCACGTACCGGTGGCTGGTTTGCGTCACGGTCCCCTGAGGTGACGGATCGCGAGGGCTCATGTGCCTTTGGCCAGGGCTCGCCGCAGCGCCGAGACGGCATCCGGGATGCCGGTCGCGTTGGCGCCGCCGCCCTGCGCGAGGTCCGGCTTGCCGCCGCCACGGCCGCCGATGGCCGGCGCGAAGGCCGGCACCAGCTTGCCGGCGGCGAGCCCCTGGTCGCGCGCCGCGGCGGTGGTCGCGACGACGAAGCTGACCTTGTCACCGTCCGCCGAGAACAGCGCCACCACGCCCGGCCGTGCGCCGAGCCGGTTGCGGACCTCGCCCGCGAGCGAGCGCAGGTCGTTGCCGCCGATGCCGTCCGGCGTGGCGACCGCGACCAGCGCCGTGCCGTGCACGTCCTCGGCCTGCTCGGCGAGCGTGCTCGCGGACGACAGCAGCTGGGCGCCACGCAGCTTCTCGAGCTCCTTCTCCGCCGCACGCAACCGCTCGACGGTCTGCCCGATCCGCTCCGGCAGCTCCTCCGCCGGCACCTTGAACTGCTCCGCGAGCTGACCGACCAGCACGTGCTCGCGCGCGAGGAACCGGAACGCGTCCAACCCGACCAGCGCCTCGACGCGGCGCACGCCGGCCCCGATCGACGCCTCGGACAGCAGCTTCACCACGCCGATCTCGCCGGATCGGTGCACGTGCGTGCCGCCGCACAGCTCCTTGGAGTAGTCGCCGATCGTGATGACGCGGACCTTCTCGCCGTACTTCTCCCCGAAGAACGCGATCGCGCCGGACCTGCGCGCCTCGTCCAGCGTGGTGATCTCGGCCCGCACGTCGTAGTCGTTGAGCAGCACGTCGTTGACCTCGTCCTCGACGTCCGCCAGCACGCTGCCCGGCACCGCGCCGCCGGGGGAGGTGAAGTCGAACCGCAGCCGGCCCGGCGCGTTGAGCGAGCCCGCCTGCGCGGCCTGGGTGCCCAGGGCCCGCCGCACGCCCGCATGCACCAGGTGGGTAGCCGAGTGCGACCGGGACACCGCCCGCCGCCGGGTCGGGTCGACGTCCGCGCTGACCGTGGCATCGAGGGTGACCTCGCCGGATACGACCTTGCCACGGTGCACGTTCAGGCCGGCGACCGGCGACTGCACATCGTGGACCTCGACCTCGAAGCCGTCGCCGATGATCCGGCCGGTGTCGGCGAGCTGGCCGCCACCCTCGGCGTAGAACGGCGTGCGGTTCAGCACGACCTCGACGTCGGAGCCCGCGCCCACCGCGATGGCCGGCTCGCCACGCGCGATGAGCCCGACGACGGTCGCCTCCGCGGCGAGCTCCCGGTAGCCGAGGAAGTCGGTGACGCCGTGCTTGTCCAGCACCGAGCGGTACGCGCCACCGTCACCGTGCCCGACCCTGCGCGACGCCGCGTCCTGCTTGGACCGCTGGCGCTGCTCGGCCATCAGCCGGCGGAAGCCCTCCTCGTCGACAGTCAGCCCCTGCTCGGAGGCCATCTCCAGGGTCAGGTCGATCGGGAAACCGTAGGTGTCGTGCAGCTGGAACGCCCTGTCGCCGGCGAGCACCGTGCCGCCGGACCGCTTGGTCTCCGACGCCGCCAGGTCGAAGATCCTCGAGCCGCTGGTGAGCGTCGCGAGGAAGGTGTCCTCTTCGTTGCGCACCACCGAGGAGATGCGGTCGAACTGGCTGACCAGCTCGGGGTAGGCAGGGCCCATCGTGTCCCGCACGACGGCCGCGAACTCCCCCAGCACGGGCTCGTTGACGCCGAGCAGCCGCACGGAGCGGACGATCCGGCGCAGCAGCCGGCGCAGCACGTAGCCCCGCGCCTCGTTGCCCGGGGTCACGCCGTCGCCGATCAGCATCACGCCGCTGCGCGCGTGGTCGGCGATGACGCGGAAGCGCACGTCGTCGACCGGGTTGGCGCCGTAGCGGCGGCCGGACATCTCCTCCGCCTTGGTGATCACCGGGCGGACCAGGTCGGTCTCGTAGACGTTGTGCACGTCCTGGAGCAGGAACGCCACGCGCTCTATCCCCAGCCCGGTGTCGATGTTCTTGGCGGGCAGCTCGCCGATCGGCGGGTGGTCGTCCTTCGGGGACAGCTCGCCGCGCTCGTCCTGCATGAAGACGAGGTTCCAGATCTCCAGGTACCGGTCCTCATCGACGACCGGGCCGCCCTCCCTGCCGAACTCCGGGCCGCGGTCGTAGTAGATCTCCGAGCACGGGCCGCCGGGGCCGGGCACGCCCATGTCCCAGTAGTTGTCCTTGCCACCGCGGCGCTGGATGCGCTCGTCGGGCAGACCGGCGATCTTGCGCCACAGCTCGATGGCCTCGTCGTCGGTCTGGTAGACGGTGACCCAGATGCGGTCGGGGTCGAAGCCGTAGCCGCCGTCGGACTGGCTGCCGGTGACCAGCTGCCAGGCGTGTTCGATCGCGCCGGCCTTGAAGTAGTCGCCGAAGGAGAAGTTCCCGGCCATCTGGAAGAACGTGTTGTGCCGGGTCGTCTTGCCGACCTCGTCGATGTCGCCGGTCCGCACGCATTTCTGCACGCTCGTCGCGCGCGGGTACGGCGGCGGTTCCTCGCCGAGGAAGTATGGCTTGAACTGCACCATCCCCGCGTTGACGAACAGCAGGTTCGGGTCGTCGAGGATGAGGGAGGCGCTGGGCACGATCGTGTGCCCGGAGTTCTTGAAGTGATCGAGGAATCGCTTGCTGATCTCGTGTGTCTGCACGGTGACGTCCTAGGAGGGTGTGGAACCGACGGTTGTCCGGGTCACGGCGGACAGCCGCGCGCCGCGCGTGCGCGGCTCAGCTGCCCGCCCGGCGAGCTCGCGCGTCGCGGGGCGCGGGCGCCCGCCGCGCCGGCCGCTCGGCGCTCATGTCGCGCGCACCCAACGCGTGGCGAGCCACGGGACTGACGCCCGATCGCTGCTCCACCACTTCGGACAACTCCTCCTCGCGTTCGACCATCCCGGCCCGGACGTCCGCGCCGAACGAGCCGATCGCGCCGGCCAACTCGCGCATCGCCTCGCCCAGATTCCCGGCGATACCGGCGGGGGTGGCCTGACGTGCGGTTTCCTTCGCCTTGCGAGACAAGGCTACGCCGGTGGCAATTCCCACCCCAAGCCAAAATATGCGCTTCACGGCGCCCCCTCGCAGGCTCGGTCGCGCCGCTCGCGGTCGCCCTGTATTGAATGGTTCGCTCCGCAAGCTCCGCGAACAAACGCCCCCTCGCAGACTCGGTCACGCCACTCACGGCCGCCCCGTATCGAACGGCCCGCTCCGCAAGCTCCGCGAACAAACGCCCCCTCGCAGACTCGGTCACGCCACTCACGGCCGCCCCGTATCGAACGGCCCGCTCCGCAAGCTCCGCGAACAAACGCCCCCTCGCAGACTCGGTCACGCCACTCACGGCCGCCCCGTATCGAACGGCCCGCTCCGCAAGCTCCGCTCACGACCGCGCTCCCTTGCGCTTGCGGCGCCGCGCGTGCTTGCCGTCGCCGGCCTCCTTGGCCTTGCGCCGGGCCTTCAACGCCTTGCTGACGCCGTAGGAGAACGCGGCCATCTTCACCAGCGGGCCGCCGAGCGTGGCGGTGAACACCGAGGTCAGCGCCGACACGTTGCCCGTCACGGCCTGCGTGTTGGCGGTGATGCCGTCGACGCGCTCAAGCTGGGTGTTGACGTGGGTCAGCGTGGTGTTGGCCCCGTCGAACAGCGGGTCGGTGTTGGTGTGCGCCTTGCGGATCGCGATGGTGGCCTCGTCGAGCGTGCGCCCGAGCTTGATCAACGGGATCGCGAGCAGCAGCACGAGCAGTACGAACGCGCCGGCCGCGATCAGCGCGGCGAGCTGCCCTGCCGACACGAGTCCTCCTAGGTGCCATACACGTTGCTGGGATCGCCGGTCAGGTTACCGCGCGCCGCAGTACCGCCTCCCCGGGGTTTCATACTTCTGGTCACGTTTCGTAGCGAGGGTCTGCTTTGGTCACGCACTTGTGGCTGGGTTGCACCACGGTCCCCTGAGGTGCGGTTGGCTGGAACTCATTTTGGACCACGGATGGCGCGGCGGAGCTTGGGCAGCCGCTCGGCGAGGGCGCGCTCGGCGCCGCGGCCGGTTGGCTCGTAGTAGTCGCACCCGACGAGCTCGTCGGGTGGGTACTGCTGCTCCAGCACGCCCTCGGGAACGTCGTGCGGGTAGCCGTAACCGGTCGCGTTGCCGAGCTTCTTGGCGCCCGCGTAGTGGCCGTCGCGCAGGTGCGCGGGCACCGTTCCGGCGGCGCCCTGCCGGACGTCCTCCATCGCCCGCGAGATCGCCGTGGTCACGGCGTTGGACTTGGGCGCGGTGGCCAGGTGCACGGTGGCGTGGGCGAGGTTGAGCGTGCACTCGGGCAGGCCGATCAGCTGGACGGCCTGGGCCGCGACGGTCGCCGTCTGCAGCGCGGTCGGGTCGGCCATGCCGATGTCCTCGCTCGCGAGGATCACCAGCCGGCGCGCGATGAACCGAGGGTCCTCCCCCGCCTCGATCATGCGGGCGAGGTAGTGCAGCGACGCGTCCACGTCGGAGCCGCGCAGGGACTTGATGAACGCGCTGATGACGTCGTAGTGCTGGTCGCCCTGACGGTCGTAGCGGACCGCTGCCTTGTCCACGGTGGACTCGACGGTGGCGAGGTCGATCGCGCCCTCGCGCGTGGCGAGCGCGGAGTCGGCGGCGGCCTCGAGTGCGGTGAGCGCGCGGCGGGCGTCTCCGCCGGCGAGCCGGACGATGTGGTCCTCGGCGTCCTGATCGAGGGTCACCGTGTCGTCGAGACCGCGCTCGTCGGTCAGCGCACGGCGGACCAGTGTCCGCACGTCGTCGTCGGTGAGCGAGCGCAGCTGCTGCACGAGCGAGCGGGACAGCAGCGGGGAGACGACCGAGAAGAACGGGTTCTCCGTGGTCGCGGCGACGAGCAGCACGATGCGGTCCTCGACGGCGCCGAGCAGCGCGTCCTGCTGGGTGCGGGAGAAGCGGTGGACCTCGTCGATGAACAGGACGGTCGACTGGCCGGAGTGGGTCAGCCGCCGGCGGGCCTCCTCGATGACCCCGCGAACCTCCTTCACCCCGGCGGACAGCGCGGACAGGGCCACGAACCGCCGGCCGATCGCGCTCGACACGAGCATGGCGAGCGTCGTCTTGCCCGTGCCGGGCGGGCCGTACAGCAGCAGCGACGCCGGCGCGGCGCCCTCGACGAGGCGGCGCAGCGGTGCGCCGGGACCGAGCAGGTGGTCCTGGCCGAGCACCTCGTCGAGGCCGGCCGGCCGCATGCGCACGGCGAGCGGCGCGTTCGCGGCGATCCGCGCACTGCCGCCCGGATGCTCCTCCTGGGGCGGGCTGTCGAACAGCTGCAGGTCGTCCACGAGCGCGACGCTACTCGGCGGGACCGACAGTGGTTACGATCGGCTCGCGCGGCCCGGGGCCGCGTCCCGTCCGCGGACAGGGCCGAGCCCACCCCGGTTGCTCACGTGTGCCCGCACCTTCTGCCCCGCCCGGTGCCAGCGGACCTCGAGCGATTCGGGTAAGGAGGTCGCCGTGTCACTGAGCCTCGAGCAGTTGCGCAAGCAGGCGAAGGACCTGCGCAGGGACCGCTCGCTGAAGCTCTCCGAGGCGCAGCTGCTGATCGCCCGCCGGTACGGGTTCGGAAGCTGGCCCCGGCTACGCGCCTACGTCGACCGCGTGACGACGACCGGGCCGTCGCTGCAGCACGCCTTCTCCGACGACCCGTCCTACTACGCGGACCGGGCCGGCGGCCTGCTGGCCTCCGCCACGGACGGCACGCCTGACACGGTGGCCGCGTTCGAACGCTGGGCGGCGCCGCTGACTCCGGCCGGGGCGCGGCTGGTGGTCGCCCGCAACCACGGGTTCACCTCGTGGACCGCGCTGCGCCGGCACCTGACCGGGCTGGCCGCCGAGCCGTTCGCGCGAGCGTTCCAGGCCTTGCGACACCAGGATCTGGACGCGCTGCGCGAGCTGCTGACGCGGTTCCCGGAGCTGGTGACGGCGAGCGGCACGAACGGCAACGACCTGCTCGGGCTCGCGTCGGCGACATGCGACGAACGGCTGGTGGCGGTGCTGCTGGACGCCGGTGCGGACGTCGCGCACCGCAACGCGCACGGGTGGACGGCACTGCACCAGGCCGGGTACTCGAACCTGCCGCACATGGCGCGGCTGCTGCTGTCGGCCCGGGCGCCGGTGGACGTCTCGGCACGCGGGGACGGTGGAACGCCGCTGGCGGTGGCGCTGTTCTGGGGCAACCGGGAGGTCGCGGCGCTGCTCGCCGGGCACGGGGTGGTGCCGCGCAACCTGCGGGTCGCGGCCGGGCTGAACGACGTCGCGCTCGTGGCGGAGCTGTGGCCGTCGCCGGCGGCGGGCTCGCACCGGGGCTTCTACCGCCCGCACGGCGGATTCCCGGCCTGGCGGCCGTCCTCGTCGGTCACCGAGGTCCGCGACGAGGCGATGAGCTGGGCCGCGCGGTCCGACGCGGTCGACGCGATCACGGAGCTGCACCGGCTGGGCGCGTCGCTGGACGCGAACGTGTACCAGGGCACGCCGCTGACCTGGGCCGCGGCCCAGGGCCGGCTACGCGCGGTCCGCCGGCTTCTGGAGCTGGGCGCGGCTCCGTCCGCCGTGGGCACGTTCGGCGGGCCGCGGCACGGTGTCGGCACGACCGCCCTGCACCACGCGGCGGAGGGCGGTCACCTCGAGGTGACCGAGGCGCTGCTCGACGCCGGTGCGGACCCGACGATCACGGACGAGCTCTACGGCGGGACGCCGGCGAGCTGGGCGCGCCACGGCGGTCACGAGGACGCCCGCGCGTTGCTGCTGCGGCGGGGCGGCACCGAGCGGAGCTGAGGCGGAGCTAGGCGAGCGGGCCGAGCGGGCCGAGGTCGGGGCGCTTCGCCGCTCGGCCGGTGCCCGACGAGACGCCGCGGATCCGCCGGCCCACCCACGGGCCGAGGAAGCTCACGAGCCAGCGCAGCTCGGTGGTCGCGGCACGCAGCGCACCCGGTCGCGACAGTGTGGGCAGCGGGTGGGTCCACGAGTCGTCGCTGCCCGGGAGCTCGAGAACGTGGGCCATCGAGGCGGCGATGAGCTCGTGGCCGAGCGGGCTGGCGTGGATGCGGTCGACCGACCAGATCCGGGGGTCGGTGGTGACCGCGACGGGGAACGCGTCCACGACGCGGACGTCGTGGCGGGCCGCGGCCCGGCGGATGGCGGCGTTGAGCGCGAGCACGCGGGGCACCAGCGGGCGGGCCAGTGGGGCGATCCGGCCGACGTTCGGGAAGGTGACCGTCGCGACCCGGGCGTCGGCGCCGGTCAGCGCGGCGAACATCGCCTCCAGGTGCCCGGCGACGACGGCACCGTCGAACCGAGGGCGGAGCACGTCGTTCAGGCCGGCGACCACGGTGGCGAGGTCCGGTTCCAGTGCGAGCGCGGGCGCCAGCTGCTCGGCGTGCACCTCGGCGGCGAGCTTGCCCCGGACCGCGAGGTTGGCGTAGCGCAGGTCCGGGTCGAGCTCGGCGAGGCGGGCCGCGAGCCGGTCGGCCCAACCTCGGTAGCCGCGGATCTCGTCGCCGTCGCCGATGCCCTCGGTCTGGCTGTCACCGATCGCGACGTAGCGCGAGTACACGTGCGGGCTCCCCTCGGACGTGATCATTCGCAGGATATCCCCGGCGATACGCTGCGGGCGTGGAGCGAGGAGCGCGCATCCCGGCCGACGTCAAGGTGGTGGCCCACCCGAGCCGGTCGAGTGTGGTGCGCGAGCGGCTGCCCTCGATCGTGGTCTTCACGCTGACCGCCGTCGCCGCCGGCTTCGGTGTGGCGGCGACCGGGACGGCCCTCGGTGTGTGGGCGGTCGTCGGGCTGCTGTGCGTGCTGGCCGTGGTGCTGGAG
>NZ_JBOHGB010000035.1:0-51505 GCF_050699935.1 Actinophytocola sp. | reverse complement strand
CGGGTCGAGTCCGCGGTTGCCGGGTTCGCGGTGCACATGGTGATCTCGGTGGTCGTCGGCGCGCTGTTCGGTGTGCTGGTTCGGCACCAGAGCGCCGGCGCGGGGGAGACGGTGTTCTGGGGCCTGGCCTACGGGATGTTCTGGTGGTACCTCGGCGCGCTGACCCTGTTGCCCTTGTTGCTCGGGGACGAGCTGAGCTGGACCGCGGCGGGTGCGCGGGACGCGTTTCCGAGCCTGATCGGACACCTGCTCTACGGCGCGACGGTCGGTTTCGTTCTCGCCTTCCTGCGGCGGGGCGGCCCGGCGCCGCGGGGCCTCGGCGTCGGTCTGCTGGTGCGTGGTGTGGTCGCCGGGGTGATTCCGGCATTGCTGCTCACCTTGGTCGTCGGCGAGCGCTTCGGGCCGCTCGCCGTCTCCTCGACCATGATGGAGCGGCCGTGGGGCATGGTCGCGGCGGCGGTGTTCGGGTTGGGGATCGTGGCCGGCGTCGGCTTCGCGGTGCTGTACCCGCGCGCGCCGGACGCGTCCGGGCCGTCGCTGGTCCGCGGTGCGGGCTACGGCTTCCTGTTGTGGACTGTGCTCGGGTTGACGATCGTGCCGCTGGTCGAGCGGGGGGAGCTGGCCTGGTCGGCGGAGGCGGTGCGGCGGGTGTTTCCCACGCTGCCGGCGTACCTGTTGCTCGGCGTGGCCGTCGCGCTGGGGTACAACTGGGTGGACCGGTCCTGGCGGCTGCTGTTCACCGCGCCGGTCGAGCGGGCCGCGACCGACGAGGGCGTCGGTGCCAGGACGCTGCGCGCGGTCGGCCGGGGTGCGGTCGCCGGTGGCGTCGGTGGCCTCCTGTTCACCGTGGTGATGGCGCAGATCGGGTTCTTCCCCACGGTCGCCGGGTTGGTCGGCGCCAGCTCCGCGACGACCGGGCTCATCGTGCACCTCATGATCTCGCTGATCATCGGTGCCTCGTACGGCCTGCTGTTTCGCAGGCAGACTCACGACGCCTCGTCCGCACTGGGGTGGGGGACCGCGTACGGCTTCCTGTGGTGGGTGCTCGGCGCACTGACCCTGCTGCCGGTGTTTCTCGGCGGTGATCCGACGTGGAACGCGGATCAGGTCGCGAGCACCTTTCCCAGCCTGGTCGGCCACCTCGCGTACGGCACCGGCCTCGGGCTGACGTTCTACCTGCTCGAGGTCCGCTACGACCCGTGGTGGCTGCCGCGCAGCGCGGCGCTGTCCGCACGGGTGGCCGCACGTCGCGCGGCGCTGGAGAGCTCCGCGCCCGCGGTGTGGACCCTGGTGGTGCTGATGGCGTTCACTGTCACGGTCGCCGTCGGCGGCCAGTGATTCCGGCGATCGCGAGTCCGACGCCGACGACCGTGCCGGTCGCGATGCTGGCGAGGGTTTCGGTGAGTGCGGTGGGGATGCCGAACAGGGTGGGGCCGGCCAGCGCGTCTCCGGTGGCGAGCAGCAGGGTGGTGACGCCGGCGAGGGCGGCGCTGCCCGCGGTGGTCGCGAGCGCGGTGCCGACGGGTAGGGCCCGCCCGGCCCGCAGTCGCCGGCCGACCGGCCAGGCCGCGGCGACCAGGGCCGGCGCGAAGTGGTAGGTCGTGGTCGGGTTGCCGGTGGCCGCGACGAACCAGCCGACGGTCACCGCGAGGGTGACCACCAGGCCGGCCCACCAGGGTCCGGTCGCGGCGGCCGCGATGTCCTTCGGGTCGAGGTCGTCGAGCAGGTCCGGCGCGTGGTCGCGCACGGCGTCGAGTACGTCGGCGGCGCGGGGGTTGACCATCCCGTGGTCGCCGGTGTGGTTGCTGATGACGACGGTGGGCACGGTCTCGTTGCCGTTGGCGATGGAACGGACCGTCGCGGCCGCGGCGGGGTCCTCCCAGATGTTGACCTTGCGGATGGGTAGGCCGGTCCGGCCGAGGTCGCCGAGCAGCCGCGAGCAGTACGGGCAGCCGGGGCGCCAGTAGACGGTGGTGGCGTGCTGTGCGGTCATGATGCCTTCATGATGCTCTGGTGGGGCGATGACCGGTGTGCACGGCCATCAAGTCGGCATGGTCCGTGTCCGTCCTCGTGTCGTCGCCTTCACTGTCACGGCGCCACCGCGCCGGGCTCACCACCGGTTGGGCCAGCCGCCTGGAAGGCCACCACGCCACCATCTTCGCACCGGCCGACGTGATCGGAGCCGACCTGGTCGATGTCGCCGACGGCCTCCTCACCCCCCACACGGCTGCGCGTGGCGGAAGCCCAGACGCGGACCGCTCAGGCGCAGGGGAACCACTGTGCGGCGGTGGTGGCGCGGGCGCGCTGCTCGGTGAACCGCCGGCGTACCTCGTCGATGGCGGCGCGAAGCGGGAAGATGTCTCTGGTGACGAGCTGGTCGTCGTGGTCGGCGCTGACCGGGTGCCAGTAGACGCCGTCGGTGGTGATGGTGACCTCCGGGATGAGCGACTCGAGGGTCAGCTCCAGGCCGTGGTCGGCCACTCCGCGGTGGGCGAGCGCGCGGATCACCTGGTCCTCGCGGGCGACGCCGAGCGAGTCCAGGAACGTGTGGAACGGTTGCAGCTGCGGGGTTTGCTCGGGCGGCAGGGTGGCGGCCACGCGTACCCGGTAGCCGTGCTCGCGCGCGGTGCGGATGCCGGCTACGGCACGAGCCCAGCTGCCGCGGCCCCGGTGCCGGTCGTGCGGCTCCGGGGTGGCCGAGTCGAGGCTGATCTGCAGCGCGAGCCGGGTGGGGTCCATGCGGCGCAGCGCCTCCAGCCGGCGGCCGCGGAAGAGCATTCCGTTGGTGAGCAACGTCGTGGGCAACGCGGCGGTGCACGTGGCCACCAGCTCATCGATGTCCGGCAGCAGGAACGGCTCGCCACCGGTGAGAATCAGCTCGGTGACGCCGGCGTCGACGGCCTCGGCGGCCAGCCGGCGCACCCGGTCGGCGCCGAACGCGCGGCGGGCCGCCTGTGGCGAGGATCGTGCGCAGCAGTAGTCGCAGGCGAGGTTGCAGTCGAAGTTGGTGTACAGCCACACCCGGGTGCCGGGTACCTGAGCCGGGTCCAGCTCGGCGATCGGGTCGGGCAGCCGGCCCCGCCGCACGGTCGCCACGCCGTCGCGCACCTCGACCAGCTCGTTGCCGGTGCGCGCGCACCACGCGGCGACCGCGTCGGGATCGGCCGGGTCGACCGGCACGGACACGGTGGCGCCGCGTGCGACCGCGCCGATCCGCTCGACCAGGTCGAGCACCCACCGGTGGTTCACCATCGTGCGGGGATTTGCTGTTCCCGCACCGCTTCGAACAGTGAGGCGTAGCCGTCCAGGTGGGGCGGGACCCACTTCCTGAGGCCTTCCATCTCCAGGATCGTCCGGTGGTCCGGGTTGTCCCAGTCCATCGCCAGCAACTGCTCGACCCACGGGGTCGCCCGGTCGTCGGTCAGCCGGGGGAGAGCGGTGAAGTTGCAGTGCGAGTAGGCCGGCGAGGTCCAGAGCACCTCGAACGCGCCCGGCATCAGCTCGTCGCGGCCGATCGCCTCCCAGGTGTTGATCCCGATGGCGGCGGCGTCGGCCCGGTCGTCGAGGACCGCGCGCAGCGCGTCCAGCTCGCTGCGCCCGGTGTCCCCGTGCTTGCCGACATCGCTGTTGATCCGTACGAGCGTCACCTCGTCCGGTCCGAGCCCGGCCTGGCCGAGGTAGTGCACCGGCAGGATCGCGGCCTGGGCGGAGTCCTTGGAGCCGAGCGCCAGCCGCCGGCCGCGCAGGCTCGCCAGGCCGTCGAGCCCGCTGCCCGAGCGTGTCACGAACAGCGTGCGGAACACCGTGTCGGTGTCCCGCATGGCCAACGCGCGGCAGTCGCCGTCGGTCTGGGCGACCGTCCGCACCCACGCCAGGTTGGTGTTCCAGGCGATGTCGATCGTGCCGTCGGCCAGCGCGTCGACCTGCCGGCCGTAGTTGGAGAACAGCACGAAGTCCATCTCCGCGGGGCCACCGGCGAAGTAGTCGCGGATGCCCTCCCAGATGGTCACCACGTTCGGGGTGTAGGCAACCGCACCCACCAGCAGCGGCTTGTTCACATCGCCTCCCAGGACGGCCTTCTAGAACAGGGGTTGTCCGGTGATCGCCTTGCCGTAGAAGTCGTACAGCACATCCGCCGTGGGGGCCATCACGTGGCCGGCCCGGGCGTCCCGGAAGAACCGGTCGATCCGCAGGTGCTCGGAGAACGCCGCGCCGCCGCACACCCGCATCGCGGCGTCCGTGATGGACAGTGCCGCGTCGTTGGCCGCGGCCTTGATGCCCAGCACGTGCAGCACGGTGTCCTCGGCCGGCTCGGCGATCCGTGCGGCGGCCTGGGTGAGGTAGGCGTCGGTGGCCGCGAGCTGGATCGACATCCTGGCCAGCTGGGCGCGGATGGTGGGCAGCGCGGACAGGCTCTGGTCGAGATGTTCCAGCTGCGCGGCGCTGGTGTGCCGGACGGCGGCATCGACCGCCGCGCGGGCGAGGCCGAGCGAGACCGCCGCGTTGCCCAGGTTGAACCACGGCATCACGGTCTGCAGCATCAGGTCGAACCCGGAGCCGGCCGCGCCGAGCCGGTACCCGTCGGGCACCTCCGTGTCGAAGGTCATGGGGGAGGAGGCGTTGCCCCGCATGCCGAGCCCGTGCCACCGGTCGGCCACCTCGACACCCGGATGCCCCGCCGGCACGGCGAACACGTCGATGGTGTCCGCCCCGGGCGTCAGCGTCGAGGTGACGTAGACGTCGGCGTGGCCGGCGGAGGTCACCCAGCTCTTGCGAGCCCGCAACCGCACATCGGCGCCGTCGTGCGAAGCCTGGGACACCGGCGCCCAGAAATGCGACCGCGAGCCGGGCTCGGAGAACGCCAGCGAGCCCAGCACCTGCCCGCCGGCCAGCTCCTCGACCAGCTTGGGCAGCCCGGGCGGGGGTGCCGCGGCCACCGACATGGCGGCGCTGACGTGCATCAGGTAGACCATCGCGGTCGACCCGCACGCCCCGGCGAGCGCGCCTACCACCTCGGTCAGCTCGCGCGGCCCGCCACCGAGCCCGCCGACGTCGGTGGGCAGGGTCAGCCCGAGCAGGCCGGACTCGCGCAGCGCGGCGATGGCCTCGTCGGGGAACCTGGCGTCGGCATCGACCGCGCGTGCGGTCTCGCCGGTCACGGCGAGCACCGGTTCGAGGCGTGCGGAGAGGTCCACGGGTTTTCCCTTTCGGTCAGGGGGAGGTTTCTCGAAGGGTCGTCGCACTCCTTTCGACACGGACCATGCAAGTGCATCGACCGGGGCCGCACAATTCGCCGACGCCTTACGGACTGCTTACGTGGCAGGCGACCTCGCGCGACGACGTCAACCCAGTAGTCGGTCATGTGCCGCTGTGTTAGTGTCGGCTCGTGACTGCCGGGTCGGCCAAGCGCCATGAGCTAGTGAGGTTCCCGGCCACGACGTGATGGCCGGGCGGGCCAGGGCTCCGCCCCTCTCTTCTTCTTCACGCGATGCCAGTTGTGGCTTTCGTGTCTCCGGTTTCCCTTGTCAGTGAACGGGTTGTGGCGTGCCATGAGGTCGCGCCGCCCGTCGATTCATGCTGTCCACAAGAGACTGTCCTGATAGGAAAGAAGAGCATGCCCCCGGATTTCGACCAGCAGATCGTCGACGAGTTTCGCGCCAACCAGGGCCGGGTCGGCCTGTTCGAGGGCGCCCGGCTGATCCTGCTGACCACCACCGGCGCGCGGACCGGCGCCCGCCACACCACACCGGTCGGCTACCTACCCGACGGCGACCGGATCCTGGTCATCGCCTCGGCCGGTGGCGCGCCGCGGCATCCGGACTGGTTCCACAACCTGGTGGCCCAGCCGCGGGTGACAGTCGAGGACGGGGCCTTCACCTACGACGCCCGAGCCGTCGTCGTCGACGGCGCCGAGCGCGACCGGATCTTCGCCCGTGCGGCCGAGGCCGACCCGGGGTGGGGTGACTACCAGGCCAAGATCACTCGGGTGATCCCGGTAGTGGCCCTGCACGAGATCCCCGGCCCGCCGAACGTGGGCGCGGCGTCGATGGGCGCGGCACTCAAGGCGATCCACGACGCGTTTCGCCGCGAGCTCGCGCTGATCCGCAAGGAGGTCGCGGAGTCCGGACCAGGCATCGGGGCACAGTTGCGAATCAACTGCCTCACCGTGTGCCAGGGCCTGCGCCATCACCACACCATCGAGGACGAGACGATGTTCCCCACCCTCGACGAGCGGCATCCCGAGCTGGCCGAGCCCCTGGCCCTGCTGCGCGCGGAGCACCGGACGATCGCGCGGCTGCTCGACGACCTCCAGACCCTCCTCGCCGACGGTGCTGATCACGGTGCCGATCCCGTCGAGCCCGCGGTGCTGCTCGCCGAGGTGGAACGGCTGACCACCGAACTCGAGGACCACCTCGACCACGAGGAGCGGCACCTGATCCCGGTGCTGGACGCGATCACTTCCTAGTGCGGTGGCGGGGAGAAGTCATCCGTACTGCATCTGGCCGAGGGGCGCGACCGGCGGCGCCACCCGGCGCGCGAGGCGCGGCACGCACGCCGAGACGACCGCGCCGAGGAGTGCGACGGCCGCGAACACGCCCACGTTCGCGCCGAGCCCGAACCCGGCCGCGATCAGCAACCCGCCGAGCAGCGGGCCCGAAGCCGCGCCCAGCCTGCCGATCCCGGACGTGAACCCGAGCGCGGTCGCCCGGAAGCCGGCCGGGTAGTGGGTGGCCACGTAGCCGTACACGACGATCTGGTTGCCCACCGACGCGGCGCCCGCGACCGCCACCACGAGGTACACGAGCACGATCGGCAGCGGCATCGCGAGCAGCCCGAGCGAGCCCGCCGCCACGACGAAGAGCACGGTCGCCACCCAGCGCGCGCCGAACCGGTCCGCCAACCCGGAGCCGGCGAGGCCGCCGAGCACGCCGCCGACGTTGAGCGCCAGCAGGAACCCGAGCGCCGAGCCGAGGTCGTGGCCGGCGAGCCGCATGAGCTGGGGCAGCCACGTGTTGAGCCCGAAGACCAGTAGGAACCCGCAGAAGTTGGCCACCGCGAACAGCAGCGCCGACGTCGCCACGTCGCCACGCAGCGGGTTGGCGGGACGCGTGCGGGCGCGGGTGAACTGCGGTGACTCCGGAAGCAGCCACAACGCCAGCGGCACGAGCGTCACCAGCGGCAGCACGCCGAGTCCGAACAGCAGCCGGAAGCCGTACGGCTCGAGCAGCCCGACCGCGAGGATCGCCGCCAGCACCCCGCCGACCGGGAAGCCGGCGAGCATCACGGCGTTGAGCAGGTTCCGCCGCGCGGCGGGCGCCACCTCGACCACGAGCGCGATCGCCGTCGGCGCGATGCCACCGAAGCCGAGCCCGGCGAGGAACCGGAACACGCCGAGCATCTCCGGTCCCGGAGCGAGCGCGGCGCCCAGCATCATCAGCGAGAACCAGGCGAGGCAGCCGATGAACAACCGCCGGCGGCCGAGCACGTCGGTGAGCCAGCCCGCACTGATCGCCCCGACGAGCATGCCCAGCAGCGCATAGCTGCCGATGGCGCCGACCTCGGCCGGGGTGAGGTCCCACCCCGGCTGCGCGAGCAGCGCGGGCACGGCCGACCCGTAGACGATGAGGTCGTAACCGTCGAACACGATCGCGACATGCCATCTCCTCGACAAGCACCGGCCTGGGATGGCCCAGTGTTCCCGCGGATGCTGACAGCTCGGTCGAACCGGCTCCGCAGATCGACAATCGCGGAAGTTAGATTACCCTTACCTACATTCTTGCGTGCGGTGTCCGGTTCGCGTGGTTGTCGAAAGGGAGTGGGTATGGGCTGGTCGAAACGATGGGTCGCGGTGGTGTCCGGCCTGGCGCTGCTCACCGCCGGGTGCGGTGACGCTGCCGGGGACGGGCCGGTGCTGACGCTGTACAACGCGCAGCACGAGGACCTGATGCGGTCGATGGTGGACGGCTTCACCGAGGAGACCGGCATCCGGGTGGAGTTCCGGCAGGGCGCCGACTTCGAGCTGGCCAACCAGATCGTGCAGGAGGGCGATGCGTCGCCCGCGGACGTGTTCGCCACGGAGAACTCGCCGGCGATGAGCCTGGTCGACAGCGAGGGCGGCTTCGCGAGGCTCGACGACGCCACCGTGGCGCAGGTGCCCACCGAATACGTGCCGTCGAGCCGGAACTGGACCGGGTTCGCCGCCCGCGCGACCGTCCTGGTCTACAACACCGACGCCCTGACCGAGGCGGAGCTGCCCAAGTCGATCATGGATCTGGCGCGGCCGGAGTGGCGCGACCGGATCGGGGTGGCCGCCGCGGGCGCGGACTTCCAGGCCATCGTCAGCGCGGTGCTGGAGGTGGAGGGCGAGGCCGCCACCGCGAAGTGGCTGTCCGGCCTGAAGACCAACGCGGGTATCTACGAGCACAACATCGCGACGATGACGGCGGTCAACGCGGGCGAGATCGACGCCGGGGTGATCTACCACTACTACTGGTACAAGGACCAGGCCGAGTCCGGCAAGAACAGTGCCAACACCAAGCTGAAGTACTTCGGCGGCAAGGACCCGGGGGCGTTCCTCAGCGTCTCGGGCATCGGCGTGGTCAAGGCCAGCGACGACCAGCAGAACGCGCAGCGGCTGGTGAAGTACCTGACCAGCGAGGCCGGGCAGCAGATCATGTCCGACGGCGGTGCGCTGGAGTACTCCATCGCCAGCGACGTCGCGCCGAACTCGAAGCTCAAGCCGCTCGCCGAGCTGGACGCGCCGGAGATCGACGTGGCGAAGCTCAACGGCCCGAAGGTGGTCGAGCTGATGCAGAACGCCGGACTGCTGTGAGCCGCGCGTGACGAAGGCGGGCGCGCCATCCACCCGCGAACTCCGGCGGGAGGACCACGGCGGCCGCGCGTGGGGGATGACCTCCATCGGCGCGCTGGTCGCTCTCGTCACGCTGCTCCCGCTCGGGTTCGTCGTCGGCTACACCATCGAGATCGGCTGGGATCAGGCCAGCGCGCTGGTGTTCCGGCCGCGGGTCGGCGAGTTGCTCGGCAACACCGCGCGGCTGGCCGTCGGTGCGATGGTCGCCTGCGCGGTGCTCGGCGTCGCGGCGGCATGGCTCACGGAACGCACGAACGTGCCGGGGCGGCGAGTGCTGTCCGTGCTGCTGGTCGCGCCGCTGGCCATCCCGGCGTTCGTCAACAGCTACGCGTGGGTGTCGCTGGTGCCGTCGGCGACCGGGTACGGCGGCGCGCTGCTGATCGTCACGCTGTCCTACTTCCCGTTCGTCTACCTGCCGGTCGCGGCCGCGTTGCGCGGGCTCGACCCGGCGCTGGAGGAGACCGCGCAGACGCTCGGGCACGGCGCGGTGCGGGCCTTCGTCCGCTGCACGCTGCCGCAGCTGCGGCCCGCGATCCTCGGCGGCTGCCTGCTGGTCGGGCTGCACCTGCTCGCCGAGTTCGGCGCGCTGCAGATGCTGCGGTTCCCGACCTTCACCACGGCGATCTACGACCAGTACCAGTCGACGTTCAGCGGCCCGGCCGCGAACATGCTGGCCAGCGTGCTGGTGCTCTGCTGCCTGGTGTTGCTGGTCGCCGAGCTGGGGCTGCGCGGCCGCACCCGCTACGCGCGGACCGGCAGCGGGGCGGCCCGGGTCATGGTCCGGACGCGGCTGGGCGCCTTCGCGGCACCGGCATGGGTACTGCTCACCGTGCTCGTCCTGCTGGCCGTCGGGGTGCCGGTCGCGAGCCTGGCGTACTGGATGGCCACGGGCAGCTCGGCGGACTTCGACATCGGGCTGCTGGCCGACACGACGGCGACGTCGCTGCGACTCGGGCTGGTCGGCGCGACGGTCACCACGGCCGCCGCGATACCGATCGCCTGGCTGAGCATCCGCCGCCGCGGGTGGCTCAGCACGGCCACGGAGCGCGCCACCTACATCAGCAGCGCGCTGCCCGGGATCGTCGTGGCGCTCGCCCTGGTGACCATCGTCATCCGCGTGCTGCCGGACCTCTACCAGACCACGTCGGTGCTGATCGCGGCGTACGCGATGCTGTTCATCCCGCGAGCCATGGTCAGCCTCCGGGCATCCCTCGCGCAGGCGCCTCCGGTGCTGGAGGACGTCGCCGCCGCGCTGGGCCACAACCGCGTCGGTGTGCTGCGGCGCGTGACGCTGCCGCTCATCGCGCCGGGCCTCGGCGCGGGCGCGGCGCTGGTGTTCCTCGCGGTGGTGACCGAACTGACCGCGACGCTGCTGCTCGCGCCGACCGGGACGGTCACGCTGGCGACGCAGTTCTGGAGCCACAGCAGCAGCGTCGCGTACGCCGCCGCGGCGCCGTACGCGACGATCATGGTGCTGATCTCGGCACCGGCGACGTACCTGCTGACCCGGCAGCTGAACAGGGAGGCGTCTTCGTGACCGAGGTGACCGTCGCCGGGCTGACCAAGGCCTTCGGCTCGACGCGCGTCCTGCACGGCATCGACCTGCGGGTCCCCGAGGGCAGCCTGACCGCCGTGCTCGGCCCGTCCGGCTGCGGGAAGACCACGCTGCTGCGGCTCATCGCCGGTTTCGCCGACCCGGACGGCGGGACCATCGCGTTCGGCGAGCAGGAGGTGTTCGGACCACGCCGCACCGTCGCACCGCGGCACCGACGCGTCGGTTACGTCGCGCAGGAGGGCGCGCTGTTCCCGCATCTGTCGGTCGCCGCGAACATCACCTTCGGCCTGCCGCGCCGTCAGCGGCGGGCCGGGAAGCGGGTGAGCGAACTGCTCGACCTGGTAGGGCTGCCCGCGGAGTTCGCCCGGCGCCACCCGCACGAGCTCTCCGGCGGCCAGCAGCAACGCGTCGCGCTGGCCCGCGCGCTGGCTCCCGAACCGGCCGTCGTGCTGCTCGACGAGCCGTTCTCGTCGCTCGACGCGGGCCTGCGCGAGTCGACCCGGCGAGCGGTGCGCGGCGCGCTGCTGGCCACCGCGGCGACCGCGATCCTGGTGACCCACGACCAGGCCGAAGCTCTCTCGCTGGCCGACCAGGTCGGGGTCATGCGGCACGGCAGGCTCGCACAGTTCGGGCCGCCCGCGGAGCTGTACCGCACTCCGGCCGACACCGACACGGCGCGGTTCCTCGGCGAGGCCGTGCTGCTGCCGGCCACCGTGCGCGACGGCGTCGCCGAGTGCGTCCTCGGGCCGGTGCCGGTCGTGTCCGCCACCACCGAAGGCTCCGCACGGCTGCTGCTGCGGCCCGAGCAGCTGATCCTGTGCGACGACGGTGTGCCAGCCCGGATCCGCGACGTCAGCTACTTCGGCCATGACGCCACGGTGCGGCTCGACGTGCTGCCGGACCGGGTGCCGGTCACCGCTCGGATCGCCGGACACCGTGCGTCGGCCGTCGACGGCGAGGTCCGCATCAAGGTCGACGGCCACGGGGTCGCCTATCCGGCCGCGTGACCCCGGCGACGGATCAGCTCCAAGGTCTACAACTCGCGCTTGATCGTAGGTTAGTCTTACCTTCATTAGGTTATGCTCACCTGCGGGGAGGGGAGCTGACGCGGCCGACCCTGAGAGATCATCACCGTGAGCCTTGAGCTGAGCCTGCCGGCCACCACGGGTGTCCCGTTCGCCCGAGAGCTCCGGTCGCACGGCGGGCGAATCGCGGTGGCCGGCTCGCAGGGTGTGCTGACCTACACCGAGCTGGCCGACCGGGTCGACGCCGTCGCCGCGGAGCTGGGGTCCGGGCGCAAACTGGTGCTGCTGGCCGCCCGCAACGACCTCGACTCACTCGTGACCTACCTCGCCGCGCTGGCCGGCGGGCATCCCATCGTGCTGACGGGTGCGGACGACCCCGCGTCGTCGCGGGAACTGGCGGCGGCCTACGACCCGGACGTTCTCGCGGGCGCGTCCGGGCTCGAGGTCCGGCGCAGTGAATCGGCCCACGAGCCGCATCCCGAGCTCGCGGTGTTGCTTTCGACGTCCGGGTCGACGGGCTCGCGCAAGCTGGTGCGGCTCTCCGCCGAGAACCTCCAGTCCAACGCCGGCGCGATCGGTCAGTACCTCGGCATCCGGCCGGACGACCGCGCGCCGACCACGCTGCCCATGCAGTACTGCTACGGCCTGTCGGTGATCAACAGCAACCTGCTGGCCGGCGCCGGGCTCCTGCTCACCGACGCCTCGGTGGTCGACGAGGACTTCTGGGAGTTCCTGCGCGCCCACGGCGGTACCAGCCTGCACGGCGTGCCGTACACGTTCGAGCTGCTGGAAAGCAGCGGGTTCGCCGACCTCGCGCTGCCCAGCCTGCGCTACGTCACGCAGGCCGGTGGCAAGCTGGCGCCGGAGCGAGTGCGGGCGTTCGCCGAACTCGGGCGGCGGCACGGCTGGCGGCTGTTCGTGATGTACGGCCAGACCGAGGCGACGGCCCGCATGGGTTACCTCGACCCCGAACTGGCGGCCACGCGGCCGGACGCGGTCGGCGGGCCGATCCCCGGCGGGTCGTTCGAGATCGCCGGTGGCGGCGACGAGGGCGAACTGCTCTACCGCGGGCCGAACGTCATGCTGGGCTACGCCACGTCGCCCGCGGACCTCGCCGCGGGCCGCACGGCGGACGTCCTGGCGACCGGCGACCTCGCGCGGCGCGGGCCGGACGGGCTGTGGGAGATCACCGGACGGGTCAGCCGCTTCGTCAAGATCTGTGGCCTGCGGGTCGACCTCGACGGGCTCGAGCGCGGCCTGGCCGCCGGCGGCCTGCGCGCCGCCTGCACCGGCGACGACCAACGGCTCGTCATCGGACTCGAAACCCCACAGGCGTCCAGTGAGACGGAGCCCGAGACGGAACCCGAGGTGGTGCGGCGGCGGATCGCGCGGCAGCTCGGACTGCCGGACGACCGGGTGCTGGTGCTGGCGCGGCCCGAGCTGCCGCGCACCGCGAACGGCAAGGTCGACTATCCCGCCCTGCGAGCCGCGGTTCCCCCGGTCGTGACGCCGCGGGTCCGAAGGCGCGAGACGGTCCGCCGGGTGTACGCCCGCGTGCTGCACCTCGAACCCGCGACCGTGCGGGACGACGACACCTTCGTCGGTCTGGGCGGGGATTCCCTCCACTACGTGCAAGCCGCACTGCGACTGGAACGCCTGCTGGGCGACCTGCCCGCGACGTGGCCGACGACCACGGTGGCCGAGCTCGAGCGACGCGCGCCCCGGCGCGGTCTGTTCGCCGCGGTGGAGACGAGCATCGTCCTGCGTGCACTGGCCATCCTGTTGGTGATCGGCACCCACCTGGGCCTGTACCACCTGATGGGCGGCGCGCATCTGCTCCTGGTGTTGGCGGGCTGGAGCTTCGGACGGTTCTGCGTGCCGCGTGGAGAGGCCGAGGGCGCGCCGAGCCGCCGCATCGCGCGCAGCATGCTGCGCGTCGCCGTGCCCAGCATGCTCTGGATCGCGTGGCGGGCCACGAGCCAGTGGGACACCGGCGTGGTCAGCGCGCTGCTGGTCAGCGGCTACGTCGGCAAGCCGTGGACCATCGCGTACTGGTACATCGAGGTGCTGGTGCACATCCTGCTGGCGCTGAGCCTGCTGTTCGCGGTGCCGGCGGTGCGCCGGTTCGACCAGCGGCACCGGCTCGCGCTACCGCTGTTGGTGCTGGCCGCCGGGTGCGTGCTGCGCCTGGTCGGGTTCCTGCCGCCCGGCGCGGTCCTGTGGTGGCTGACGCATCAGGTGCTGTGGGTGTTCGCGCTCGGGTGGCTGGCCCAGCGGACCCGGACCGTCACCGAACAACTGCTGGTGCTGGCCGCCGCCGTGGTGATGATGTTCGGTTACTTCACCGACCCGTGGCGCAACAGCGTCGTGCTCGTCGGACTGGCCGCCGTGCTGTTCATCCCGCGGACGCGGCTGCCCCGGCTGCTGGCCCGCCCGATCGGGCTGGTCGCCAGCGCGTCGCTCTACATCTACCTGACCCACTACATGCTGATCCCGCAGGTGCCGGTGGCCGTCGGCTCGTGGCTGGCGACCGGCATCGCCCTGACCATCGGCATCGTGATCTGGCTCGGAGCCGAAGCGGCCACCCGCGGCGCCCGCGACCTCCTGCGGTCTGCTCGGTGGGGGGAGTGGCCGCGGACCTCGACGGCTCTTCGTCGATGAGCCTGGGCGAGCCGCGACGCGTCGTGCGGCTGGTCTCGACCAGCGACACCGTCAGCGAGACCGGCGGGTGTTGAGCCGGGCGGCCTGCCGCGTCAGGTGGCCGACCTCGGCGAGGTTGGGTGCCTTCTGGGCCGCCTCGGCGTACAGCCGTGCCGCCGTCGCCAGGTCGCCGTCGCGCTCGTGGAGGTACGCCGCCACCGCGGCGTGGCGGGGCAGTGAGTCGTCCAGCGCCGCGAGCGCCGCCAGCCCGGCGCGTGGTCCGTCGGCCTCGCCGACGGCCACCGCGCGGTTGAGCCGGACGACCGGGCTGTCGGTCAGGCGCGCGAGCTCGTCGTACCACTCGACGATCTGCACCCAGTCGGTCTCCTCGGCGGTGGGCGCATCGGCGTGGAGTGCCGCGATGGCGGCCTGGGCCTGGAACTCGCCCAGCCGGTCGCGGGCGAGGGCCGCCTGCAGGATCTCGACGCCCTCGGCGATCGACTCGGTGTCCCACCGGCCGCGGTCCTGCTCGGCGAGCGGCACCAGGCTGCCGTCGGGCGTGGTCCGGGCGGCACGCCGGGCGTGGTGGAGCAGCATGAGGGCGAGCAGCCCCGCCACCTCGGGGTGGTCGATCGCGGCCGCGAGCTGCCGGGTGAGCCGGATGGCCTCGGCGGCGAGGTCGACGTCCCCGGAGTAGCCCTCGTTGAAGACCAGGTAGAGGACGCGCAGCACGGTGGCGACGTCGCCGGGCTGGTCGAGCCGCACACCGGAGACGGTGCGCTTGGCCCGGCTGATGCGCTGCGCCATGGTCGCCTCGGGCACCAGGTAGGCCTGGGCGATCTGGCGGGTGGTCAGCCCGCCGACGGCGCGCAGCGTGAGCGCGACCGCGGACGACGGCGTCAGCGACGGGTGGGCGCACAGGAAGTAGAGCTGGAGCGTGTCGTCCACCGCTGGCGCGGGCCCGGGCGCCGGTTCCTCATCGACGAGATCCTCACGCCGACGCCGGGCGGCGTCTGCCCGGGTCGCGTCGAGGAACCGGCGCCAAGCCACGGTGACCAGCCAGCCCTTCGGGTCCCGCGGCGGGTCGGCCTGCCAGACGCGGAGCGCCTCGACCAGCGCGTCCTGCACGGCGTCCTCGGCCGCCGCGAAGTCGGCTCCGCGGCGGACGAGGATCCCGAGCACGCTCGGCGTGAGGCTCCGTAGCAGGACCTCGTTCACCTGAGAGCTCACTCCGTGATGGTGGGCGGCTCGGTCAGGAACGGGCGCACCTCGAGCCACTCGTGGATCGGCTTCCCGCCCGCCCCGGGGGCGGCCGACAGGTCCCCGGCCAGCTCGATCGCACGCTCGTAGCTGTCGACGTCGATCACCATCCAGCCGGCGATGAGGTCCTTGGTCTCGGCGAACGGGCCGTCGGTGACCGGCGGGCGATCCTCGCCGTCGTACCGGACGAACGTCCCCTCGGGGGCGAGCGCCTGACCGTCGACGAACTCGCCGGTCTCCTCGAGCCGAGCCGCGAAGTCGCTCATGTACTTCACGTGAGCCGAGATCTCCTCCGGCGTCCACTGGTCCATCGGCACGTCGTTGACGGCAGCCGGGGCGCCGCGGTAGTGCTTGAGCAGCAGGTACTTGGCCATCGTGGTTCTCCTAGTGCTGGTGCGACCCATTCTGGTCGCATTCACCGCGGGGACGGAGCCGGTCACGGGGTCTCGACATCACCGCCCCATTTTTTTTCGGACGGTTTTCAGACGGTGTCCCGGGCAGGTCGGCGGGCACTGCTCCGACTCGTCGTGCCGGGGGAGGTCGAGGAGACCTGCCGTGCCAGCGTGTGCTCGGCGGCCAGGCGCTGGGCGATCGCTCCACGGACGTGGGGGAGGTCGCGGATGGCGATGTCGGCGGGTTGCACGGTGTGCTGGGCCGGCCAGCGGCGGTAGGTGGCGGCGACCCGGTCCACCCATACGCCGCGCCATCGGGTGGCGAAGGCGGCCAGGAGCGCCGCGTCGGTGGAGCGGGCCACGGCGGGCCAGCCGCCGTGTGCGATGAGGTGCAACCGCCGGTATGTGGTGATCGCGGCCGGGAACGGGAAGTCGTTGCTGCGCACAAAGGTCTCGGCGATGCTGCCGGGCTCGATCCGGCCCGGCGGGTACACGTCTGGTTTCACCCAGGTGGTTCCGTCCGGGTTGCGCCATTCGATCCGTGCGCACGACCACGCCACCGCCGGATCGTCGGCGAGCGGCTCCACGAGCATGGCCAGCCCGCCCGGCTGGTAGTAGTCGTCGTGGTCCATCCCGGCGATCAGGTCGCCGCGGGCGCGGGCGAGGGCGGTGTTGCGGGTCGCGGCGCCGCCGAGCTGCACGCCGAGCGCGTCGTAGTGGATGCGCGGGTCGTCGGGCAGCGACTCGCGCACGGCCGGCTGGGTCCCGTCCTCCTGGACCAGCCACTCCCACTCCCAACCCGGCGCGAGCACCTGGCGTTCCAGCGAACGCCACAGCGCCCTGACGTGGGTGGCGTTGTGCGCCTGCGTCGGGGTGATGACCGAAACCAGCGGCATCCGGCCACTCTGCCACGCGGGCCGGCACCGCTCCTGCCGAGTACGCGGGAATGCCTGGCCTTATCCGAGCAGACACTATAATATACTGTTAGTCGGACAAACGAGGGGGTTCTACGTGCAGAACGATCTCGGGCAGGACAGTGGTTGGGCGTCGCGCCGTGAGGGACAGCGGCTGGCGTACCGGTCCGAGCGGGTCGCGAATGCCATGACCCTCGTTCGTCGGTCGACTCTCATAGTGCCGGCGAATGTTCCGCGCTTCGTGGAGAAGGCGCACCTGCGCGGGGCGGATGCGGTGATGCTCGACCTGGAGGATGCGGTTCCCGATGATGAGAAGGCCGCGGCGCGAGAAATGGCCAGGGAGGCGATTTCGCACGTCGGTCGCGGGGGAGCCGATATTCTCGTCCGTGTCAACAAGCCGTTCGAACTGGCGGTCCGCGACCTCGATGCCGTGGTTTGTCAGGGTCTGACCGGAATCTTCTTCCCGAAGGTGGAATCCGCCCGGGAGGTAATGATTCTCGATGCGCTGATCGCGGAGCGAGAACTGAAGGCAGGACTTCCGCTCGGCACCTTGCAGCTAGGTCTGCCGGTTGAAGGCGCCGTCGGACTGACGAACGCGGTGTCAATTGCCACGGCCAGTGAACGTATCGTCTCCATGACATTCGGATCGGAGGACGTCACACTCGAGCTGGGAATCGAGCCCACCGCCGAAGGCAGGGAGCGATTCTACGGAAATGCACGCATGGTCATGGTCGCGGCACACGCCGGAATTCAGGCTCATGGCCGGCTCGGAAATGTCGCCGACTATACCAACCTGGACGCCTGGGCATCGACCATCCGCGACGCCAAGAGCTTCGGCTTCAAGGGGTCCACGGCCATTCACCCGGACCAGATCCCGATCCTCAACCGCGAGTTCTCACTCGATGAGGCCGAGATCGACCATGCCCGCCGGGTGATCACCACATACGAGGAAGCGGAGTCGCGCGGGCGAGCGTCGGCCACTCTGGACGGCAAGATGATCGACATCCCCACGGCCAAGCGTGCCCGCCTGATCTTGATGCGGGCCGACGCGATAGCGCGCAAGGACACGGCGCATGCGGGAGTTTGATCAACCGCCTGGCCCAGACACGACGTTGATGCGGCCAGTTTGCCCAGGTGAGGGCCTTGACAAGTCACTGAACTAATATAGTATATAGAAGACTGCTGTATTCTGGTCGTCCGGTGAGTCCAGCCGACGCCGCCGGCAAGGGGAGGGTGGCAGATGTCGACACCCGCAACGAGGCGGACGACCTCGGACCGGTCGGCCACCCTCCGCGGTCCCCACTCGACGGTTGCCCGCTCGGACGGCAGCCAGGAGACAAGTCGAAGCCCGTGCACCTCTGATCGACCACACAGGTACGCGCCGGGTTCGTCCGCGCGGCGTGCGACCGTCGAACCGCACCTGCGCAGCCGTGTGCGGCACAAGTAGGCGGCCATTCTGACAACGAGCCCGAACATGGCTCGTTGGAAATCCCGGCCCGAACTCTCCCATTACATCTTGACGTGCGGTAGTCGGCTCTGGAGAGGAAGCACCTCTATGCAGGTTGTCGATCAGGCATCCCTTTCAAGCATGTTCAATCCTCAGACCGTGGCCGTGGTCGGCGCCTCCGAGAACGTTGGCTACGGGGGATACGGGGGCCGGGTCGTCCGGAACCTGGTGCGCGCCGGGTTCACCGGCCACATCGTTCCGGTCAGTCCGAAGTACGAGGAAGTTCAGGGGCTGAAGGCCTACCGCGACATCAGGGACGTGCCGCTGCCGGTCGACCTGGCGGTGCTCGTCGTCCGGGCCGAGATCATTCCCGACATCATGCGAGCATGCGGTGAGAAAGGCGTTCCCGCCTGTTGTATCGTCTCGGCCGGCTTTGCCGAGCGAGGCGACGAAGGTGCCGCCCTGCAGCGGGAGATCCTGGCGATAGCCGGCGAGTACGGAATCCGCTTCTCCGGGCCGAACTGCCTCGGCATCGCGAACGTGACCGAGCGGGTGTTCGCGTCCGCCAGTTCGCTGGCCTGGGACTTGTCCGGACTACGGCCCGGCAACGTTTCCATCGTGTCGCAGAGCGGCGCGATGGCCTTCAACTCCGTTCTCGCCCGGGCCCACGAGCACCACGTCGGGATCGGAAAGATCGCCACCGTCGGGAACCAGGCCGATCTGACCATAGTGGACTTTCTGGAATACCTGATCGACCACGACGATCAAACGCGCGTGGTCAGCGTGCTGCTCGAGGGTTTGCTGCCCGGCGACGGTAGGCGATTCCTGGAGGCCGCCCAGCGGGGTGCCGACTCCGGCAAGTCGGTGCTCGCGCTGAAGATCGGCCGGACCAGCCAGGGAGCGGCCGCGGCCGCCAGCCATACCGGGTCGCTGACCGGTGACGACGCCATCTACGACGACTGCTTCGAGGCGGCCGGCGTGGTCCGCGTCAACGACCTCGACGAGCTGTGGCAAACGGGCAGCCTGATCGCCTCGACCGGCGGCATGAGCGGGCACGGCGGCATCGGCGTGCTCAGCAACTCCGGCGGGTTGAACTCCCTTTTCGCCGACCTCTGCGGCGTCGAGGAGCTCACCCTGGCGTCCATCGACCAGACGACTGTCGACACCCTGCAGGAGATCCTGCAGGGCTTCGGCAGCGCCGCGAACCCCGCGGACATCACCGGTCACATCAAGCGCGACACCTTACGCGACATGATCGCCGCGTACGACCGCGACGAGAACGTGAACCTCACGGTCATCGGGATCACCCCGTCGGCTTCCGGGCCGTACGCGGTCGGGATCGCCCGCAACATCGTCGCCGCCCAGCAGACGACGAAGACGCCCATCGTGGTTCTCTGGGCATCGTCAAGAGATCTGGAAACGGCTGGCAAGGCCACTGCCGACGACTCCGGCATGCAGATCCTCCTGGACGCCGGCATCCCGGTCTTCGAAGAACCGAGGAAGTGCGCACGAGCTCTACGGCAGTTGTATCGGCGCCGCATCCGGGAAGCCGATCCGGCCGCGTTCCCGCGAATGATCACCGGGCCACCGCAGGCCGAGTCCGCCGCCGGAACCAGCGCTCTGCTGCGGCCGGACAACCTGCTGGAGAGCATTGGCGCCGAGCGGATTCCGGTCGCACGCAGCATGGTCGCCGAGAACTGGGAGGCGACCGTGGCGGCCGCCGAGCAGCTCGGCTTCCCGATCGTCGTCAAGATCCACTCGCCGGGCGTCGCGCACAAGACCGAGCTGGGCGGAGTCCGTGTCGGGATCGCGGATCGTGCGGAACTTCGGCAGGCATACGAGGATCTGACCGATCTTCTCGACCGGCGCGGGGAACCACCCCGGCTGCTGGTGCAGGAGTTCGTCGCCGGCGAGGTCGAGGTCATTCTCGGTGGTGTGCGGGATCCCATCTTCGGTCCGGTGGTCATGTTGGGATCCGGCGGAATCCTGGTGGAACTCCTGCGCGACCGAGTGTTCCGGCCAGCACCCGTGGACACGGGCACCGCGCACGCGATGATCCGCGGGCTGAACGGGGCACCGCTGCTGGAGGGCCATCGAGGCCGGCCGCGATGCGACGTGGACGCGCTGGCCGACACCATCGTCCGGTTCAGTGAGATCTTCGCGGGAGAGCCCGAGTCGCTGGCCGAACTGGAGATCAACCCGCTGCTGGTGGGCGAGGAAGGATCGGGGGTCAGGGCGGTCGACGCCCTTGCCGTCGGTAGCGACGAACGGGTCCGGGAACCTGCCGAGGTGGGCCGGCCATGACAGCGAACGCGACGAGCGCGGAAGCCTTGGTCGGCGTCGACATCGGCGGCACGTTCACCGACATCGTCCTGGTTCGCCCGGACGGCCAGGTGGACGTGGTCAAGGTGCGGTCCACAACGGACGACTACTCGGTGGCGATTCGGGACGGGATCGGCGAGCTGCTGGCACGGCTGGACCTGCCGCCCGAGACGATCAGCCAGCTGAACCACGGGACGACGGTCGCCACGAACGCGGTGCTCGAGGGCAAGGGCGCCAGGACCGCACTGCTCACCACCGAGGGTTTCCGGGACGTCCTGGAGATCGGTCGCATCCAAGCCGCCAGGCTCTACGACCTGCAGTACGACAAGCCGCCCCCGCTGGTGCAACGTCAGTGGCGCCTCGAGGTGCGGGAGCGCGTGGACGGCCAGGGCGACGTGCTGGTCGAACTGGACGAGCAGCACGCGACGGAGCTGCTCGACAAGCTGTCCGAGGCCGGCATCGAGGCGCTGGCGGTGTGCCTGATCAACTCCTATGTCAACCCGGTGCACGAACTGGCGCTCGGCCGGCTCATCGAGCAGCACCACGGTGAGTTCGACGTCACCCTGTCGCATCAGCTGCTCCAGGAAATCGGTGAGTACGAACGAACCAGCACGGCCGTGGTGAACAGCTACGTGATGCCGATCGTGGGGAACTACCTGCTGAACCTGGACGCGAACCTGCGCGGGTTGGGGTTCGCCGGCACATTCTCGGTCATGGGCTCAGGCGGCGGGCTGATGGAGGTCGGCCCGGCCCGGCAGAAGCCCGCCCTGATGATCGAGTCCGGGCCGGCAGCCGGGGTGATCGCGGCGAAGGCGCTGGCCGACTCGGTCGGCTACGGCGATCTCATCACCTTCGACATGGGTGGCACGACGGCGAAGGCGAGCACGATCGAGAACGGCGCGATCAGCTACAGCCCGCAGCTCGAAGTCGGCGGGGACATGTCGTTCGGCAACGAGTTGCTTGGTGCGGGCGGGTATCCGGTCCGGTCGAACGTCATCAAGCTCACGGAGGTGGGCGCCGGCGGCGGCTCGTGCGTCTGGTTCGACGAGGCCGGCGGCATGCACGTGGGACCGGAGAGTGCCGGTTCGGTGCCCGGCCCGATCTGCTACGCCCGCGGCGGCGAGGAGGTGACGGTCACCGACGCCAACGTGGTCCTCGGCTACGTGAACGAGCGCAGCATCGCGGGTGGAACTGTCGACATCGACGCCGGACTGGCCCGCCGCGCGATGGAGGAGAAGGTCGCCGCCCGCCTCCGGGAGCCGATCGAGTCGGCCGCGCACGGCGTCTACCTCATCGCGGCCGCGAACATGATCCGCGCCATCAAGGCGGTATCGGTCGAGCGCGGCCGCAACCCGCGCAACTTCGATCTCCTCGCGTTCGGCGGGAACGGGCCACTGTTCGGTGCCGAGATCGCCTCCGCGATGGGCATGCGTCGGGTGATCGTCCCGCAGTGGGCGGGCGTGTTCAGCGTGGTCGGTCTGCTGGGCGCCGATGCCACCCATCACCACGCGCTGAGCATTCGCGAGCCGTTGAGCGAGCTGCCCAGCTCATCGCTGCGGTCCATCATCGCGGCGGCTCGCGCGAATGTCCGGGAGTTCCTCCAGCAGCACGAGAAGCAGGCGATAGCCACCGACATCACGCTGAGCCTGCGTTATGTCGGACAACGGTTCGAACTGGAGATTCCGATACACGCCGAAGACGACGCGCTGGAGGCCATCACCACCGACGGCATCGTCGCCGCATTCCATGCCGAGCACGAGCGAACCTACGGTCACCACGCACTTGACAGCGAAGTCGAGCTGGCCGGCGTGCGGGTGGTCACCGTCCAGCGGCGCGGACTTCCGTTCGACGCGATGCGCCGCAAGCTGTCGGCGTCGGCCGGAGCCGCTCCGGCCGACGAGGAGATCCGCAAGGCGTACTTCGGCCGGGAAATCGGCTACCTGCAGACCACGGTCCTGCTCGACCGGTCGCTCCTCGATCCGGACGGCACCCGTGGCCCGTGCGTCGTGGAGGAACTGGATTCCACGACGCTGATTCCACCGGACTGGACGGCTCGCCTCGATGCCGCGGGCAACATCATCATGGCGCGAGTTGGAGGCGACGACCAGTGACCAAGACCGATCCGGTGACACTGGAACTGCTGAACAACGCGCTGTCGGCAGTGATGGACGAAATGATGATCACGACCCGGCGCACCGGGTACTCGGGGTCTATCAAGTATCTGATGGACTTCTCCGCGGCCCTCTGCGATCGGGACGGCCGGATGATCGCCCAAGGCGTTGCCATGCCGCACCACCTGGGCGCGATGCCCGGTGCGATCGAAGCCGTGCGGGCGAAGTTCGGCGACACGCTCGAACCCGGCGACATCGTGATCACCAATGATCCGTGGGAAGGCAGCACCCACCTTCCCGACATCTACCTGGTCAAGCCGATCTTCTGGGAAGACGAGCTGGTCGCGTATGCCTGCCACTGCTCACACCACATCGACGTGGGCGGCCGGGTGCCGGGATCGATGGCCGCGGACAGCAAGAGCATTCACGAGGAGGGCCTGCGAATCCCGCCACTGAAGCTGTACGAGCGCGGAGTGGAGGCTGAGGCGCTCACGTCGATCATCCGCAAGAACGTCCGGCTGCCGCAAATGCTGATGGGCGACCTTCGGGCCCAGATCGTCGCCTGCGGGATCGGCGAGCGGGAGGTCCGGGCGATGTTCGACAAGTACGGGCGGGAAATGATCGACCTGTACTGGAACGAGCTCATCGACTACGGCGAACGGCTGTGCCGAGGCGCGATCCAGAGCATCGCGGACGGGACGTACTCGTTCACCGACTACGTAGACGACGACGGGGTGACCGGCGAGCCACTCAAGATCCAGGTTGAGCTGACCGTCTCCGGCGACGACCTGAAGATCGACTTCGCCGGCAGCTCGGCGCAGACTCCGGGCGCCATCAACTCCGTCATGGCGTGGACTCTGTCCGCCGTGTACACGGTCCTGCGCAGCATCCTGCCGCGCCACGCTCCCAACAACGACGGGGCGTTTCGGCCGGTGACCGTGGTGGCGCCGGAAGGTTCGTTCGTGAACGCGACGTACCCGGCCGCCTGCGCCGCCCGAGGTGTCACCGGGCACCGACTCGACGACGCCCTGTTCGGGGCGTTCGCGGTCGCGCTTCCCGAGAAGATCCCCGCGGCCAGCGAGGGGGGAAACTGCTCCAGCCGCATCTCCGGGAGCCAGCCGGACGGGAAACGGTTCATCCTGCAGGAAGTCGTGTGCGGCAGCCGGGGCGGCCGGCCGAACAAGGACGGGGTCGAGGGCCTGGTGAACCCCGGCCAGAACCTGTCCAACCAGCCGGTCGAAGTCGTGGAGGCCGAGTTCCCGGTTCGGATCAACAAGTACGGATTCGTGCCCGACTCCGGCGGTGCCGGGAGGTACCGGGGTGGCCTCGCGCTGATGCGTGAGTGGGAGCTGTTGGTCGACGACGTGATATTCCAGCAGCGCTCCGACCGCTTCCTGCACGCGCCATGGGGGGTCCTGGGCGGCAAGGACGGCACGCTTTCGAAGAACGTCAAGAACTCCGGCTCCGCGGACGAGGAGCGACTGCCGGCGAAGTTCGTACTGAACATGAACAAGCACGACCGCGTCCTCTACGTCACGCCCGGCTCCGGCGGTTATGGCGACCCGTTCCTGCGCGAGCCCGAGGCCGTGGCCCTCGATGTGCGGAACGAGAAGATCTCGGTCGACTACGCCCGGCGGGAGTACGGCGTCGTCGTGGACCCCGCGACGCTCGAGCTGAACACCGAGGCGACCGAGGCCCTCAGGAGCGCTCATGAGTGAGTTCAACCTCGAATGGCGTGCGGTCGACAAGTCGTTCACAAAGGACGACGCAGAGGTCGAAGTGCTCCGGAACGTCAACTTACAGGTGCAGGAGGGCGAGTTCGTCAGCTTGCTGGGTCCCTCCGGGTGTGGGAAGAGCACGCTGCTGAACCTGGCGGCCGGACTGATCAGCCCGGAGGGCGGATCTGTTCACTACCGCGGCACGCCGATTACCGCGATCAACACACAGGTCGCCTATCTCACCCAGAAGGACACCCTCCTACCGTGGCGTACCGTCTGGGAGAACACCGAGCTCCCGCTGCAGATCCAGCGGGTTCCGAAGGTCGAACGCGCCGCGCGGATCCGGGAGCAGATCGATCGCGTCGGGCTGACCGGCTTCGAGAAGCACTACCCGCGGGAGCTGTCCGGCGGTATGCGCAAGCGAGCCGCGCTCATCCGTACCCTGATCTACGACCCGACGACGCTGCTCATGGACGAGCCGTTCGGCGCCCTCGATGCGCAGCTCAAAGCCGTTATGCAGCAGGAGTTGCTGCGCATCTGGTCGGGCTCGGGCAAGACCGTCGTCTTCGTGACGCACGACCTCCGCGAGGCGATCGCGCTCTCGGACCGGGTGGTCGTCATCTCCGGTCGGCCGGGCACCGTGAAGCTCGAAATGGACGTGCCCATCCCGCGGCCCCGCAACGTCGTCGAACTGGGACTCGAGTCGGGGGAGCCGCAGCGGCTCGCGCACGAGCTGTGGGAGGCACTCCGCGCGGATCTGGAGGATACCGAGCGGGGAGCGTTGCGATGACCCCGGCGATGAGCCCGGCGACCGTCCCGGCTCCGGACCGGCCGCGAGTACGGGGTGGGTAGATGTACACGCTGGAAGCGCCTGCCGGCGTCGTCAAGCCGGTGAACCGAACGCGCCGTCGCCGCCTGCACCAGCGCCGTCCAGTGGTGTGGGCGGCACGGATCGTCGTGCTGGTGCTGTTCCTCGTCGGCTGGGACTTCGTCCGGCGCGAGGTCGTCGCCGAGTTCTTCGTCGGCAATCCGTGGCGGGTGTACGACATTCTCGTCGACTGGGTCGGATCGGGCTTCATCTTCGGCCATATCCGGTACACGCTGTCGGCCACCGTGCTGGGCTTCCTCATCGGGACCGCCGTGGCGGTTCCGCTCGCCATCCTGCTCGGCACGAACCGTCATCTGTATCGCGTCTTCGACCCGTTCCTGAACGCCGGGTACTCGGTCCCCAAGATCGCGATAGCGCCGCTGCTGATCATCTGGTTCGGGCTCGGCCTGACGCCGAAGGTCGTGCTCGCGGCCGCGATCGCGTTCTTCCTCGTCTTCCACACCAGCGTCGCCGGAGTCAGGGAGGTGGAGAAGGATCTCACCGACCAGGTGTACCTCTTCGGCGGTACACGGTGGACGGTCATCCGGCGGGTCATCCTGCCGACGATGAGCCTGCAGATCCTGAACGGTCTCCGGCTGTCGTTTCCCTATGCGTTGCACGGGGCGATCATCGGTGAGCTGATCGCGTCCCACAACGGGCTGGGATATCTGCTCGCCTCGGCCCGGGGCACCTACAACATGAGCGCCATGATCGCCGCGCTCGTCGTCATCATGATCGTCGCCCTGGCGATCGTGGCACTGATCGACTTGCTTCAGCGGTGGGTGCCGTCCACGCGCTGAGACACGTCAGTCGCCTCGCGCGCCTCGGGTACCCGGACATCTAGGAGGACGTTATGAACTGGAAGAAGCCGGTCGGCGCGGGGGCCGCCGTCGCGCTTGCCATGTTGTCGGGTGGTTGCGGTGACGCGGAACCCGGTCAGGAGCTGGAAACGATCCGGGTCCTGGACGCCGGCGTGGGGATCATCTACTTCGCCACCCATCTCGCCCAGGAACGCGGGTACTTCGAGGACGAGGGCGTGAAGGTCGAGTTGCTCGGCGGGACGGCGGGCGGGCAGGACGTGACGGCCGCGCTGGTCAGCGGCGACGCCGACGTCATCCAGGCCACGCTGGGCAACGTGATCGCGACCCGCGAGCAGGGCCTGGACCTTCGCGCGATCGCGCCGATCATGGAGATCAACGCCGTCTCGCTGGTGGTCCGCAACGACGTCATAGCGAAGCTGGGCCTCGACGACGGCGCCTCTCCCGAGGAGAGGATGGCGGCGCTGGCCGAACATGGCGCGAAGGTGGGCATCAGCTCGGCCGGTTCCGGCACGGACACCTTCATGCGGGGGCTGTGCAAGGAGTACGGCGTCGACTGCGACTCCCAGCTCGAACTGGTCGCCCTCGGTGGAATGGGCGAGAACCAGGCCGCCTTCCAGCAGGGGCAGATCGACGCGGTGGCCAGAAGCCACCCCGACGTCGACATCCTGGCGTCGACCTCGGACGGTTCGGTCTTCATCGGCGCCGACGAGCTGGCCACGGATGGTGGGTATCTCCACTCGGCCCTGATCGCGCGCGACGCCCTGATCGAGGGGAGTCGGGACAAGCTGGTCGCGTTCCTGCGGGCCATCGCGAAGGCGATGATCTACGCGCAGGAGTTCCCGGACGAGACCGAGAAGTTCGTTCACCAGTATGTGGATCCGGATCTGGACGTGGAGGTCTTCGGCGCGGCCTGGGAGACCCTCAAGGCCGGGCTTCCGGCGGACGTCGTCATCGACAAGGAAGCCGTGGACAGCTACTACACGCTGGAGCGGGAGATCGCGGGGAACGAGCCGGCGGTCGGGCCCGACGAGGTCTACACGAACGACCTGGCCACCGAAGCCCAGGAAGCCGTCGCGGATTTCAAGCCGTAGCGTCGACCGGTTCGCGACGAGCGAAGGCGTTGTCTCGTCAGGGTCTTCGCTCGTCGCACCGAGACCGCCAAGGGGACTGTGCAATGTCGAATCCAAGCCGATGGCGGATCAACCTCGAGCGACTCGGCGTGCTCGCCACGATACTGATCGTCTGGTCGCTCCTGTCCGGACCGGTGCTTCCGACCAACATGGTCAGCAGCCCCGGCGAGGTTTGGTCCGTTCTCATCGGCTGGATCAGCGAACCCCTGGAACTGCTGCCGCATGTTGGCGTCACGTTCTTCGAGGCATCGGTCGGCTACCTGATCGGGGGAGCGCTGGGAATCGCGATCGGCGCCTTGTTCGGCATTTTCCCGTTCCTGGCCAAAACGCTCGATCCGGCGGTCACCGCGGTCTACGCACTACCGAAGATCACGCTCGCGCCGATGTTCGTGCTGATGTTCGGTGTCGGCCTTGTCTCGAAGATCGCCCTGGTCGCGATCATCGTCTTCTTCTTCATCTTCTACAACACGCTGAACGGCGTCCGGGCCGTGGACGTCGACATCCGCGAGGCGGTGCAGGTCATCGGCGCTTCGCGCGGGCAGCTGCTGCGCCACGTCATCTTGCCGTCGACGTGGGAGTGGATCCTGGACGGACTCAAGATCTCGGTGCCCAGCGCGTTCATCGGCGCGGTGGGCGGTGAGATGATCGTGTCGCAACAGGGACTCGGGTTCCTGGTCCGCGACGCCGCACGGACGCTGGACGTCGCCGAAGTCCTGGCCGCGATCGTGATCATCGTACTGCTGTCGACCATCGTCAACGCGATCGTCACGTGGGGCCGGGCAAGGGCCGGTGCGTGGCGATCGGATGCCAGCGTCATCTGAGGTTGATGTCCGAACCGGACCGGCCGCTCAACGCGGCTCGGCCGCGCGGCGCAGGTCGGCGCGGTGATCCGGGTGCGCGACGGCGATCATCTCCCGGCGTCGCTGCTGCCAGGTTCGGCCTGCCAGCCGGGCCATGCCGTGCTCGGTCACCACGTGGGTCACCAGCTGGCTCGGCAGCTGCACGTCCGTGAGGGACGCGACGATGCGACTCCCGCCCCGCCCGTCCATCGACTCGACCGCGACGATCGAGCCGCCGGCGTAGCTGCCGGCGACCGAGAAGTCCAGCAAGCCGCCGATCCCGCGGCGGTCAGCGTCCCGCCCGGCCACCCCGACCTGGCCAGAAAAGTCCACTCTGGACGCCGCGTTGACGGCGACGAACCGGGGCAGCGCGGCGAGATGCGCGGGGTTGTGCGCGTGGTACGAGTCGACCGCGAGGACGTCGTCGTTGTCGTGCAGCCACCGGTAGAACTCCGCGGAGCCCATCGCGGTCGCGGTGACCACGCTCGCGGCGCCGGCACAGTCGAGTGGCCGGTCGACCACCCCCTCCCGCACGAGCGACCTGGTCCAGTCGCTGATGAGTCCGGAGTGGACAGACAGACGGCGGCCTCGCTCGATCAGCGCGGGCGCCAGGCCGGCCAGCGAACGGCCGATGCCCAGCTCGACCGCGGCGCCGTCCGGGATCAGGTCGGCGACGTACTCGCCGATGGCCTTGGCCGCGGGGCCGACCGGGGCCGGCGCCAACTCGGGCAGGGCGTGCTCGGACCGGTGCTCCAGCTCGCAGGCGGACCTCGGCAGCAGCGGTCGTGCCCGCAGCTCGGGCAGGCACCGGTTGTACTCCACCGCACGGAACCTGGCCACCTCGAACGCCGCCGGGACGACGTCCACGCACAGTCCCGGTGCGACCTCGTCGCCGGCCTCGATGCCCGAGAACAGCACCCCGTCGATGCGCAGCGCGCCACTGGTGATGTCGCGGGCGAGCTGCATCATCGACGACGGCAGGGCGCGCACCTCCGGTTCGTGGCCGCCGGCGGGGGACAGGACCCGGTGCCCGGCCGCGGCCGCCTGCCGTACCAGACCGGACGATCCGGTGGTCACCTGGATCAGCTCGAGGTTCCTACGTCTGTGCGCGGTCTCGCCGACCAACTCGGCCAGCAGGTCGCGTGGTTCGGCCGGCCCGGTGGCGATCAGCAGCCGGTCGCCGTCGCGGACCAGCTCGGTCAGCCCACCCGCCATGCTCAGCCGCCCACCAACGCGGGCCGCCACTTCAGCGCCCGGCGCTGCGTCATGCCCAGCACCGCGTTCAGCGCCACCGCCACGATCATCAGGATCACCAGCGATGCGAACACGCCGTTGGTGTCGAACTGCCCGGCGGAGTAGGAGATCAGCCAGCCGAGGCCGCGGTTGGCGGCGACGATCTCGCCGACCACCGCACCGACCAGCGAGTACGGCAGCGCCATCCGCAGGCCCACGTAGATGCTCGGCAGCGCCGACGGCACGATCACCTTCCACACCAGATGCCGCTGGTTGGCGCCGAGCACCCGCACCACATCCTGCAACTCCTGGTCGACGTCGCGCACCCCGTGTGCGGTGTTGTAGAAGACCAGGAAGAACACGATCACGCCACCCAGCACCATCTTCATCTCGATGTCGATGCCGAACCACACCACGAACAGCGGCGCCAACGCCAACCGGGGAAGCGCGTTGAGCGCGGACACGATCGGGTCGAGTATCTTCGCCAGCGGGACGTAGCGGCCGAGCAGGTAGCCCACGATGATCCCGGCCGACGCACCGGCGAGGAAGCCGAGCGCCGCCTCCTGCAACGTGATGAGCAGGTGGCTGAATATGTAGCCGGTGGACACCCACTCCCACAGCCGCGCGCCGATCGCGGTCGGGCTGCCCACGAAGAACGGATCGATCCACCGGCCGGAGGCGAACTGCCAGCTCGCCAGCACCGCGGCGATCACCAGCATCCGGACGGCCAGGAGCCGCCAGCCGGCCAACCCGACCGTCGGCGGCGGCGGGAGGTCGGCCGGGTCCGAATCCGGACCGGTGAGCTCCAGCCCGCGGCGTGGATCCACGCTGGTGCTCATGTTCACATCTCCTCGCCCTTCCGGATGTCACCGGAAATCACGTTCCAGAGAATGTCGTGCAGCTCCCCGAAACGCGGCGTGTACCGAACCTTGTGTACGTCCCGGGGTCGGGGAATGTCGATCTCCTGTACCAGATGGACAGTGCTCGGCCTGGCCGCGAGGACCACGACCCGGTCGGCCATCGTGATGGCCTCGTCGAGGTCGTGCGTGACGTAGAGAACCGTGCGCCGCTGCTGCTCCAGAATGCGCAGCAGCTCCTCCTCCATGACCAGCGTGAGCTGCGCGTCCAGTGCGCCGAACGGCTCGTCCATGAGCAGGGTCTGCGGCTCGTAGACCAGTGTTCTGGCCAACCCGACGCGCTTGCGCATCCCGCCGGACAGCTCGTGCGGAAAGTGGTTCTCGAATCCGGTCAGTCCGACCAGATCGATCTGCTCCGCGGCCCGCTCCATCCGTTCCCGCTTCGGCAACCCGCGGATCTCCAGCGGCAGCTGGATGTTGTCGATCGCGGACCGCCACGGGAGCAGGGTGTCCTTCTGCGTGACGTAGCCGACCCCGGAGGTGACCGCCGACCCGGACACCGGGACGCCGCGATGTTCCAACTCGCCACCCGTGCGATCCATGATTCCGGCGGCCAGGTTCAGCAGCGTCGACTTCCCACAGCCGCTCGGCCCGATGACCGCGACGAACTCACCGTCCTGGACGTCGAAGGTCGCGTTCCGGATCGCCTCCACCCACTGCCCGTCTTTCCAGAAATGCTTTCGCACGTTCTGGAATGCCAGCGCGGCGGACCGCGCACCGTTGTGCCGTTCGGCGATCGATTCACTGGCCGGCATCATCGAGCTCATCCCGTGGAGTCCAGGGCGGCGATCGCGTCTTCGGCGATGGACGGGTCGGCGACGTCTTCGAAGGTCCAGTCGACAGGCCCGGTATCGCTGTACTTCTCCTGGAAGTCCAGGGCAATCCGGATGCTTTCCTCGGTCGGCGTCGGGTCGTCCGGGAAGCCCGGGTTGACCACGTCCCAGGCCGCGTCGTACACGTCGGGTTCCAGCTTCGGGAACGTCTTGCGTCCCTGCTCCTTCGCCTCGTCCGTGTCGCTCTTCACCAGCCGCAGGTAGCCGGCGATGCCCTTGACGAAGGTGACGATCTTCGCCCGGGTCTCGTCGTTCTCCAGGTCCGTGTTGCGCGCGGAGAAGGTGATGTAGATCATCCCGTTGATCGACTCCACGTCCCCGCGCGGCGGGCTGATCAGGACCTCGCCGATGCCTTCCTTCTCCACGATCTGGCCGGTAGGTGGGGAGAGCGCCACGATGTCGACACTCCCACCGCGCAGCGCGCCGACGATCTCTTCGCCACCGCCGAGCGCGACGATCGACGCGTCGGTGTCCGGGTTGAGCCCCTGGTCGATCATCAGCGCGCGGACCAGCTGGTCCGTGGTGCTGCCCGAGGACGTGATGCCGATCTTCCTGCCCTTCATCCCCTGAACCCGTTGGGCCAGCGGCAGATCCCGGGTCAGGCCGCCCTGCGCCAGCTTCTTGCTCACCACGATCTCGGTGCCGATGTTGACCGCGAGGGTGGCGACCACCTTGGTCTGCTTGGACTTCACCGCGGAGTTGACCGCCTCCGGCCCGCCGGAGCCGCCGAGCAGCACGTCACCGCTGATCAGCGCCTGCAGAGCCGCGGCCCCGCCACCGCTGTCGAACACGTCCACCTTCATCCCGTCCGCGGCGTAGCCGCCCTGCTCGGCGGGTGCCAGGGCCGGCATCATGCTCAGCACCCGGGCGCCGATGGCCACCCGGATCGTGTCGCCTTCCTGACCGCCCCCGGCGGAACCCCGGTCGGCACAGGACGCGAGCAGCACGGCCGCGGTGCAGGCGAGGCTGGTCAACCGCACCGTGCGGCCGAGTCGCCGGCTCGATGGCCGGGAAGGAGTGCTCCGTAAGGCAGTCGAGAACATCAGGTGACCTCCGTGAACGTGGCGTTCTACAAGGAGAACAACCTATGCTATATAGAACGACACGGTAGACTCGCGCAACAGGAGTGTCAATGATCGGTTCCGACCCGCGAAGAATTGCTGTCGCCCGAGACGAACTCGACCACGCCGCGTGAATAACCCCATGGCACCGCTACCTGTGATTGCGGCCCCGGTGCACCGGTCACCACGACAATGATGTCGTTTGGACTGGTGACGATCGGAATGCGGTCGGCGGCCCAGAACCAGCTCGGCCAGCTCGGCGATATGCCGCTGGCCAGCACGTCCACCCGTGGCGACCGTGCCGTGTCGTAGAGGAAGTACCGGACGTCGTCCACGGTCCAGCCATCGGACGCGACGATTTTCGCGTGTTCCGGATTGAGGAATACGATTGTTTGCGCGGACGGGTTGTAGCAATTGTTCAGGCCAACCCGGTGAAGTGCGTGCGCGACCGTGGACACGACACCGCGCGCATTAGTGTTGATATTGTCCAGCACGTTGTGCGGGCCCTCGCATTTCAGCACGAGAACCGCGGTGTCGGACGGTGCGCCGAGCTGCTCGTGGTAGCCCGGCCACGGGCTGTCCGCGAGGTTCTCGACCACGCAGTAGCTGAACTCGGCCGGGCTGCCCTGCAGGCTCAGGTCCCCGGCTCCGGGCCGGACCCCGAGCAGGAGGTTGTAGGACAGCGCGACCGCGCGCCCGAGCGCGACGTTCGCCCAGTTGCCCGGACCCATCCCGCCGAACCCGCTCACCAGGCCCGCCCGCTCCGCCTCCGGACCGCTGACCAGGACGAGGGTCCCGCTCGGGTGGGTGGTGATGGCCGCCTGGAACAACCGGAACTCGTCCTCGGCCATGGCCCGGTACGCGGCGAGCACCAGCCTGCCGAGCACCGGCGTGCACCCGGCCATCACCGCGACCACCGCGATGTCCTCGACCGTGACCGGCGCTCCGCGTGGGATCAGCGCCGGCCAGATCTCCGCGTCGGCCGGCTCACCCATCGCCGCCACCATCGCGGCGACCCGCTCCGGAGTGGGCGGGGTGAACAGCAGGCCGTCGCCGAACCCGCTTTCCCGCAGCCGCACGGTGAAGGCCGCGACGGCGTCGTCGACCGGCAGCTCCAGGTGTCGGCTCGGCACCGAACGCCGGCCGGACCCCGTGCCGGTCGGCGACTCCGCGCTGGCGAGCAGGCCGCGCAGTACCGCGTCGGCGGCGCCGTCCAGCAGTTCGGCCCGGACCGCGTCGACCGGGGCGGTCCGGTCGGAGCGCAGCTCGACCAGGGGCATCCCGGGCAGCAGCCGGTCGACCGTGGCTCGTGCGGTGGTGTATCCGATGCCGTGGCAGACCGCGACGGTGGCCACCCCGCGCGCCTCCAGTTCGGTTGCCAGCACGACCGTCGGCATGGAGATCCCGGTGTCGCACATGGCCAGCACCGCGGCCGCCACGCCGCTGCCGGAGATCTTCTCGGCCAGCACGCGGAGGTCTTCGAGGGTGTGGTCGAGCAGGTGGGCGGTGTCCGACTCGACCACCGCGTGCCCGTCGTCCACCAGAACCCGCCGCAGCACCTCGAAGACCGCGGCGTACCCGCCAAAGGACGGATCCAGTTTCCCGTTGTCCAGCAACAGAACCCGCTGCCGGTCGAGCGAGGACGGCCGGGCGGCGACCGACGCCCGCGACACGGCCATGGACGACCGGGGGTCGATGACGGTCAGCGTGCGGTCACTCATCGCGGTATCCCTCCGATGCGGCGGCGAGAGGAGGCACCAGTGAGGTCCATTTCGGACAGATGCGCGCCGGTGTCCAACGGGAACCGGCTCAGGACCGCAGCGCGGCGAGGTTGGCCACCGGAGCGCCGGACGCGTCGAGCACCGGCCTGGTGACCGCCGTGGTCGAGCCGAAGCTGGGCAGGTACACGCTGTGGATGCCCGTGCCGCCGACCACCAGGACCTGGTGCTGCTCCGGGCGATCGACCACCGGATAGCGGTCCTGGTCGACCCATTTCGGTCGCCGTGAGCGCAGGTAGGTCCGGAACCCCTCGGGCAGTCGGGTCATGTCGATCCGGGCGTGCTCGAACAGGAAGTGCTGGATGTCGGAAACCGACCAGCCGCTCCGGCCGACGATCGCGGCGTGCTCCGGGCACATGACCAGCAGCGCCTCACCGCCGTGCGTCATGTTGTTCGTGCCGGTGGCCGCCACGCCGGCGGACAGCGTCAGCATCAGGTCGGCCGCGTCGTCGCTCACGATGTCGACCATGCTGTGGAAGCCGTGCACGCCGAACACCGACACCGTCGAGGTGGACCGGTCGAACCCGCGCTGCACCGGGAACGGATCCCACGGGGTGGCCGCCTCGTTCTCGGCGGCACAGAAGCTGTACTTGCCGGGGAACCCGTGCGTCGAGCGGTCCACCTGCGGCACGACCGTCCCGCCGCCCAGGATGATCATGACCAGGCGTAGCGCTCGGCCGATCGTGGCGTTGGCGACATTGCCGTGCCCGAACGCGCCGTCCGCGCCGTTGATGCCGATCTCGTCGGCCAGCGGGCCGCTGACGATCAGCAGCGGCGTCACCGGGCTGGTGGTCGCCTGCAGTCCGTACAGGTTGAACTCGGGCTGCACCACCGCCCCGACCGCGGCGCACAGGATGGGAAAGTACTCCGGCGCGCATCCGGCCATCACGGCGATGATCGCCAGCTTCTCCACGGTGGCGTCCCCGTAGTAGGGCGCAACGGTTCCGTACGAGAAGGACGGGTCCCGGTCGCAGTAGGTCAGCATCGCCGCCACCCGGTCCTCGGTGGGCGGAACCAGCGGCAGGCCGTCCTGCCAGGTCTTGCTCAGCGCGAGCGCCTGGAAGTCGTCGAAGTCGCGGACCTCGAGGCGCTCGGCGGTCAGGGTGGCGGTCATCCGGCACGCACCAGGGACGTCGTGATGGCCTCCAGCAGTCCCTCCGCCTCCGAGCGCAGGTTGTCGTCCGGCCGGGTGGCCATCGGGTGCTCTACGGCGAAGATCGGCGCCCCGGCCAGACCGAGCGCGTCCGCCTCGATCCGGGTCTTCTGCAGGAACGGCTGGGAGACGAGGGTGACCGTCGGGCGGCCCTGGGCCTCGACGTCCAGCGCGTCGCGCAGGCTCCACGACGAACAGGAGCCGCAGTCGCCGACTCCGGAGATCACGATGTCCGCCTCCTTGGCGGCCTCGGATACGTACTGGCTCGGGCCGGACGGGTGTGGTTTGCACCAGTACCTGACCTCCGCGGCGCCGCGGCCGCGCAGCAGTTCGCCGAGGTGCTTGAGGATCACCGAGGCGCCGGGCTTGTTGTTGTCCAGCAGGCCAACGGTCAAGCCGCCGAGGTCGGCGGGTCGGGGGGCGCTGGTGCGGTTGTCCTCGGGGCGGGACGGTGCCGGGCTGAGCACCATGAGCGGGCTCTGCGGGTACCTGGTAGTCGGCTGCATTGCCACCCTCCATACCAAAGGGATGATCTACAGAGAAAACGATAGTTCAGTGAGCGAACGACGTCTAGGTCTTTCGCATGACTAATTATCAGGATCTTGAAATTGCGGCTCGGTCTGGAAATGGCATGACGTGCCGACCGATCTGAATCGATCAGATCCATTCGATCAGCGGTCGGAATACCCCGCCAGACCCTGAACGCGGTACGAGATCTGATCGGCCAATGCCCGCAACGCGGTCCCGACCTCAACGATCTGATCATCGGGAAAGTGCTCTGCGTAGCCGAATATGCACAAAAGGAAGTTCACCTGGCCGTCGGTGCCCCGGACCGGGGCGGCGACCGCGTTGACTCCCTCGTTCTGCTCGCCGACCGAGCGGCCGTACCCGTCCTCGCGGGCCTCGTCGGCGCCGCGCAGCAACGCGTCCAGCTGGGCCTTGGTGCGCAGCCCGAAGTCGGCCGGGGCGAGCGCGCTGCCGTGGATGTCCTCGAAGGCGAGGAAGGCCCGGCCCATCGCCGGCGCGTTCACCGGGTAGACATGGCCGATCGGCGCGCTGAGTATGTCCTCGCCCCGCGGCAGGTAGCGGTCGGTCACCACGAAGCCCCGGTAGCCCGGCAGCGGCTGCGCGATCAGGCAGGTGATGCCGAACTTCTCCACCAGCGGGCGGACCATCTGCTTCACGTCGTCGCGGTGGTTGAAGTTGCGCCGGCTGGCCGTGCCCAGCTCGACCAGTTTCGGGCCCAACCGGTACACCGGGAACCGGGAATCCCGGACGACGACTCCGGTGGCTGCCATCGACTGCAGAATGTTGTAACACGTGCTCTTGTTGATATCGAGCGCGTTGGCTATTTCGGTGACCCCTGCTTCCGGCGAGATCGTGGCGAGATACTCCAGAATCTGAAATGCGCGGTCGACCGCCGGAGTGGGCGAGCCCGTCGCTCGGCTCGTTGACGTCCGGGGCATTGCCTCTACCTCTCATGGCAGGTTGTGGGCCGCTTCTCGAAACTCTACCCGGCCCTCGTTGGTCGACGGCCCCGCCTACTTCTCTGTCAGTGCACAGCATCGAGCGGTGAACTCGGTGGTCGTGGCGGCGCCGCCCAGATCGCGGGTGAGTGCCACGCCCTCGGCGATCGTGTCGTACACCCCCTGCCGCACCCGCTCGGCGATGTCGTGCTGACCGACGTGGTCGAGCAGCATCGCCCCGGACAGGATCAAGCCGACCGGGTTCGCCGTGTCGGTCCCCGCGTACCGGGGCGCACTGCCGTGACCGGCCTCGAACACCGCGCCGCCCGGGCCGAAGTTGCCACCCGGCATCACCCCCACGGTGCCGGCGAGCCCGGCGACCACGCCGCACAGGATGCCGCCGTAGACGTTCGGGGTGAGCACGATCCGGTAGGGCGACGGGTCCTGGAGCAGGTGCACGCAGACCGGGTCGATGGCCTCCTCCACCACCCGCAGTGCCGGGTACCGCTCGGCGACCGACAGCGCGGAGGTGAGGAAGAGCCCGTCGGTGGTCCGCTGGGCCGGGGCCAGGTGTGCGACGTGCACGGTGTCGCTGCCATGGCTGATCGCCCACTCGAACGCGAAGTGGGCCAGCCGCTCGGAGGCCGCGCGGGTGATCACCTTCAACGCGATCCCGGCCTCGCCCGCGTCCGTCTCCTGTTGGGCCCCACGGGTCAGGTCCTCGGTGACGTCCCGGACGATGGTCACGTCCAGGCCCGGGTAGCGGGCGTGTCCCCGGTGCGGGTAGTAGCGCACGCCGCGGACGTTGACGTACGCGCGCACGATGTCCCGCATCCCGCCGTTCGGGCTGGGATAGCCGGACATGGGTACGGTCATCGGCCCCTTCAGCGCGAGCCCGGTGTCCCGAATCGTCTCCGCCGTCCGCTCCGGCAGCGCGCTTCCGGTGTCCCGGAAGGCATCCTCGCCGGCCGGCACGGGGATCCAGTCGATCTCCGCGCCGGCCGCGGCCAGCACGCTCACCGCCGAGTCGACGATGCTCGGTCCGATCCCGTCGCCGCGAACCAGCGCGGCGGAAGCCTTGCCGCTCATGGCGTCCCCTCGCAGGCTCGGTGACGCCGCTCGCGGTCGCCCTGTGTCGATGATTCGCTCGCAAGCTCGCTCATGGCGTCCCCTGGCAGGCTCGGTGACGCCGCTCGCGGTCGCCCTGTGTCGATGATTCGCTCGCAAGCTCGCTCATGGCGCGCTACCGGCCGGCAGCCGGACGACCGCCCACCCTTTGGCGGTGGTCTGGTCGCGCTGGTTGGTGATCCAGATGCGTACCCGGACCCGGCCGTTGCCGTCCTGGTCGGGCTCGGTCTTGCCCTCGACCGTGCCGTGGCACCGGGACAGGTCGCCCATCAGGTTGAAGCCGCGGATCTCGGCGTACAGCTCCTCGAGGAAGCCGTGGTCGCCGATCCAGTTGGTGAGCATGACGCTCAGCCAGGAGATCCGCTCCGGGCCGTAGTCGTAGGCGTCCGGCACGCCGGCCCGGCGAGCCAGGTCGCCGTCCCAGTGCACCGCCTCGGGCGGCTCCGGCACGCCGAACGCGTTGGACAGCCCGATCGCCGGGTGCTCGCGCAGGAAGTCGAACCAGAAACCGTGGGCATGAATGAACAACCCACCCCACGCCTGCTCGAAGGCCACCGCACTGGTCGGCGAGTACGGACCCCGGATGATCGACGGCACCGCCGCGTCGACGGCGACGTCGTTCCAGTGGAGAACGTCCGCGCCACGCGGCCGCTCGGCCGCATACTCCTCGGCGATCGCCGCGAGCGCGTCCCTGTCGTAGGACGTCTTCGCGCTCGTGATGTCGTTGTACTTGCCGCGCTTGCGGGCCGACTGCCGCTCGGTGCGCATGCCCCAGCCCTGGATCTCGGCGAACGGCCGGCCGGTGCCGGCATTGGTGAAGGTGGTCGTGCTGACCTGCTTGAACATCCGGCCGGAGAACTGTCCGGACAGCTCGACGAGGTCGGTGAACCGGGTCTCCGACGAGGTCTTGGCACCCTCCGGCAGCGGTTCGAACCACTTCCAGTGCGAGCCGCCGAACATCGAGTGCACGCCGGGCAGCCCACCGCGGTAGCCGATCGACAGCCGGCTCAGCGCGTACGGCAGGCAGGGCGGTGCGATCACCGAGCCGAACCTGGTCGTGGCCGCGTAGTCCGGGTCGTGGTAGAGGCGGTTGCGGTCGCCGGTGGCCTGCGCCCAACGCCGGATCGCGTCGGAGGTCGCCTCGGTGAGGTATGGCGGGTCGGAGACCTTCACCACCTCACCGAGCCGTGCGCGCAGGCGGTCGAGTTCCTGCTCCGTGATCTGTCCGTCCACAGCGTTGCTCACGCTGGCCTCCCCCCTACCCGTCCGTTCTCGAATTCCTCGATGAGCTCGTCGATCCTGGCGTCGTCCCAGCCCAGGATCGTCCGGCACACCTCCCGGGTGTGCTCGCCGAGAAGTGGCGGCGGGCGCAGCGGGGGCTCGAAGTCGTTCTCCGGGAACCGGACCGGCGGGCGGACGATGTTCACCTCGCCGGCCGTCGGATGCGACACGGTGCGGAGGATTTCCCTTTCCTGCAACTGCTCCTGTTCGAGCGCCTCGGCGACGCCGAGGATCGGGGCGTACGGCAGGTCGGCCTCGTCGAAGATCGTGCTCCACTCGTCCCTGGTCTTGGTCCGCAGGATCTCCTCGATGATCGGCACCAGGATGTCGCGGTTGTCCCGCCGGTCCGTGGTGGTGCGGAAACGGGGATCCTCCACCAGATTCGGCCGGTTGATGGCGATGCAGAACCTGCGCCAGAAGTTCCCGACATGCAGGGCCAGCACCAGATAGCCGTCGGCGACCTCGAACCGTCCGTACGGCACCACGTTGTGGTGGCCGCTGCCGACCCGGCCGGGGCTGCGGCCGGTGAGCAGTGCCAGCTGGCCGAGGTAGCCGATCATGCCGATCATGCCTTCGAGGAGGCTGAGGTCGATGTGCTGGGCCTCGCCGGTGCGGTCCCGGTGGTGCAGCGCGGAAAGCACCGCGATCGCCGACCACAGCCCGCCGCCGAGGTCGCCCATCGGCAGCCCCATCTTGGTCGGTGGCCCCTCGGGCTCGCCGGTGATCGACATGACCCCGCTGCGGGCCTGCGTGACCAGGTCGAACGACGGCTTGTCGCGCATCGGCCCGGTCCGGCCGAAACCGCTGATCGAGCACATGACGATGTCCGGCTTGTGAGCCTTGATCACGTCGAAGTCGAGCCCGAGCCGCGACATCACGTCCGGCCGGAAGTTCTCGATCAGCACGTCGCAGTGCGCCACCAGTTCCAGGATGAGGTCACGCCCGCGCTCGCTCTTCAGGTCGACGACGATGCTGCGTTTGTTGCGGTTCACCGCGAGGAAGTAGTGGCTCAGGTCGCCGTCGTGGAACGGGGCGATCGTGCGAACCCGGTCCCCGCCACCGGGTTCCTCGACCTTGATGACGTCCGCGCCGAGGTCACCGAGTATCAACGTGCCGAACGGCCCGGAGAGCACCCTGGTGAGGTCGAGTACCCGAACGCCGGCGAGCGGTCCAGGCGGCGCAACTTGCTCCTTGACCATCAGCGATCCCTTCCCGAGTTTCCTTGGTACGTTGCGCGGATCCGGCCGGCTCAGCCGAGGGTCCGGACGATGTGGGTCGCGTCGTCGACCTTCTCCAGGTTCAGCATCAGGTCGAGCGCCTGCTCGGTTCGCTCCGTGGTGTGTCCCGGCAAACCGTTGCGCGAGCAGTCCCGGTATCGCTCGACGAGCCGGTCGAGGGGCAGCGGGTTGTCCGGATGCCCGGTCGGCGCGCCGACCGGGGCCGACCGCACGGTGTCGCCATCGGACAGTTCGATCTCGGCGTACACGCCGTCGTCCGGCGCGTCCAGCTCGGCCGACACCATCTGCGCCAACGCCGTTCGTGTCGGATCGGACAGTGCGCGCTCGCGGAAGTCGGCCAGCGTGAGCCGGCCGGCGGTGAGCAGGCAGGCCACGGACCAGGGCAGGCTGAAGGACTGCTCGACGTGGTTGGCCGGGCGCCGCTTCGCCTCGATCGGCCGGCAGGTGATCTCCATGCTCGGCGCGCCGTGCACCCGCACGGCGGCCACCCGCTCGGGCCGGATGCCGTGCTTGGTTCGTAGCTCCAACACCGCGTCCAGGGCCTGGTGCATCGCCGCGCAGCACGGGTAGCCCTTGAACCCGAGCCGGGTCACGCGGAAGTCCCGCCCGATGCCGTCGAGCACCTCGGCCGATTCACACTCCCGGAAGAACGTCGGGTACAGCCCGTCGGTACCGGTGAGGAACTCGTGCGGGCCGTCGACGTCGTGGCCGGCGAGCAGCGCGGCCTGGAGTCCATTTCGGACACAGGCGCCCATCTGCATGCGCACGGCGAGGCTGCCCTCGTGGTGGGCCTGGTAGGTCCCGGCGATCTGCGTGTAGGCCAGCCCGAGCGCGTCGAGCATGGCCTCGGCGCTCAGCCCGAAGATCCGGCCCGCCGCGGCGGCGGCGCCGAGATGGCCGAACAGGTAGGTGGAGTTGAACGGCGTGTCGATGGCGTGCGGCGCGGCCGCCACCATCCGGATCTCGGCGTCCGTGCCGGCGGCGACCGCGGTGAGCAGGTCCTGGCCGGACACGGTTTCCGCGCGGTGTTCCGCGGCCGCGAACGCCGCCGGAACCGTGGCCACCGCGATGGCATAGGCATGGCTGTTGCCGATCCAGAACTTGTCCTCGTACTCCAGGGCCTTCGCGTAGACCCCGTTGGCGTAGCCGGCGAGGGCGACCGAGAAGCCGCCGCCTCCGCCGATGATCGTGGCCGGTCCGCGGCGGTCCGCCTGCTGCGCGGCGGCGAAGGCGAGCACCTTGTCCGAGCCGGCGTCCTGGCTGCCGGCGATCATCGAGCCGACCGTCCACAGCACCGCTCGCCGGGCCGCCTCGACGGTCTCCTGCGGGAGCTGGTCGTACTCCACCCGGCTCGCCTGCGTGGCGAGCGCCGTCTCCAGTCTCATCCGTTGCCTGTTTCATATATGGAACAAAGCTCTATCAGTAGAATAGCTTCGAGTTCCCGGAAGTCAACGTCCCGCTCAAGCGGTCGCCTCGCCCTTGACTTCGCCGTGGGGCATGCATAGCGTCGATGCAATAGGCGATACGCTGTTCTGCTAGCAGAATCAGGCTGCTGCTGGCGGCGAGAGGAGCACGCGTGACGACGTTCGAGGTGTTCTCTCCGGAAGGTCGGCCGGTTCCCAAGGTGCGTGCGATCGACCGGCAGCGCGTCGTCTCCTCGCTCGCCGAGGCGAAGGTGGCCGAGGTCTGGGATTACCGGTTCCGCGGCGACGAGGTGTTCTCGACGCTCCGCGACTCCCTCGGCCGTGCCCGTCCCGGGGCCGGGTTCGTCGGGTACGACAACTTCGGTGACATCCACGGCCCCGACGCGACCGCGTTGGTCGAGGCGCTACCCGGCCGGCTCGACGCCACCGGCGCCGATGTGGCGGTGGTCGGCGTCGGCGCTTGAGGAGCGTGCACGCCCGCAGTTCTGCGGGCCAGCGTCCGGGCGGAGTCCGCGGGTGTGCCAACGGTTTCGATCGTGGTGAGCGGGTTCTACGAGCTGGCCAAGGCCACGGTGCGCACGCTGATGGACCGGGAACTGGCCATTATCGTGTACCCGGGAATGATCCTGCACGACTCCCCGGAGACGGTCGTGAAGAAGGTGAACGACCACCTGGTCGACCCGGTCGTCTCCATCCTGGAGGCACGCCTGCGCGGCGACTAGACGGAGGCGGAATGGAATCGCCGGTGTTCACGGGGTCGTTCGACGACGTCCAGGAGGAGTTCCGCCGGCAGCTGTGGACCGACGGGCTGCCGATCGTGCCGCCGACGATCGAGCGGATAGAGCGGTTCCTCGAGCGGACCGCGCGGGACCCGGACGAGTCGCTCGGGGTGCTGCTGCCGGCGAACGTCGACGCCACCGTGTGGAGCATCGCGGTCAACGCGGTGATGGCCGGCTGCCGGCCGGAGTACATGCCGGTGCTGATCGGCATCGTCGACGCGATCGCCGATCCCCAGTTCCGGATCCAGGACGCCGGCAGCACCCCGGGCTGGGAGCCGCTGGTGATCGTCAGCGGGCCGATCGTGGGTGAGCTCGACTTCAACTGCGGCACCGGCGCGCTGCGGGTCGGCCCGCAGCCGAACACCACGATCGGCCGGTTTCTCAAGCTGTACCTGCGGAACGTGGCAGGGCTCAAGGGCCCGCCGGGAGCCACCGACAAGGGCACGTTCGGGCAGAGCTTCTTCGTGACGCTGGCGGAGAACCACCAGGCCGTGCGGGCGATTGGCTGGCCACCGTTCAATGTGGACGTCGGGTTCGCGGTGGACGACAGCGTCGTCACTGTGCAGAGCGTCGTCGCGGCGAGCATGCCGACCTACAGCGCCGGCGAGCGGTGGGAATCGCACGCCGAGCTGATCGCCGAGGTCATCGGCCAGGGTTGCTGGGCCTACTGGTCGTGGGTGGGCATGTGGTTCGGGCGCTTCCACCCTCTGCTGGTGATGACTCCGAACGTCGCGGAGAAGATCGCCGGCGACGGCGCGTCCAAGGACGACATCCGGCGGTTCCTCGGCCGCGGTGTCCACTTGAGAGCCCGGCAGTTGGAGCGGTACGCGTGGGACGTCGGGATCACCGAGTTCCGGCTGGACCGGCTCGTCGAGCAGGGCCGGCTGCCTGCCGAGTACGCGGCGTCGTCCGACCCCGAGCGGCTGCTCCCCGCGCTGCTGGACCCCGAGTCCGTCGGCATCGTGGTGAGTGGTGATCCGGACCGCAACCAGTCGAAGGGCTTCGTGCAGAACCACCTCCAGGGCCCACCGACGAGCCGGCGGATCGCCTGACGCGGCATAGTGTCGCGACGTGACCGACTGGACCGGCATGACCAAGCAACTGCTCGAGGGTGTCCGCGACTGCGACCCGATCTACCGTCCGACGAACTTCTGGACACCGGGGCTGCGGGACATCCTCGCCGATCTCGAGGCGCGCGGCCTGGAGGTGTTCAAGTCCTGGCCGACGGCCGGCTACTGGTTCTACCCGAGCTACGGCAGGCCCCTGGCGCCCCGCACCATCGACAAGACCTTCAAGCACGCGGTCGAGACGAATCCCGGGCTGCCCAGGCTGTGGTGGCTGCGCTCCCTGAACGGCTTTCACGAGGCGGTGCGGGACTTCGACGCGGCGCGGTTGGCCTGGGACCAGTCCCGCTGGCCGTTCGACCTGGAGGGCTTCGGCGAGAGCGCCGTGGGCCAACCCGTTCGTCACTACGCGCTGACCGGGTCGGACACCATCCGGTGGGGCAAGCCGTACCTGAACTACCTGCTGTGCCTCGCCGCGCTGTCCCGGCACGTCGACGGCCCGCCGCGGCACTTCCTGGAGATCGGCGGCGGCTTCGGTGTGCTCGGCGAGATCCTGATGTGGCGCGACCAGCACGCCCGCTACGTCAACCTGGACATCCCGCCGCTGCTGACGGTCGCCTCGTACTACCTGACCACGTTGTTCGGCGATCGGGTGCTGACTCCGGACGCCCTGGACGTCGCCGGCCCGCCGCACCTTCCCGCGTCCGCCTGCCTGCCCAACTGGCGACTGCCCGACGTGCGCGGCCCGTTCGACGTGTTCGTCAACTCGTTCTCCTTCCAGGAGATGGAGCCGCACGTGGTCGACCACTACGTCGGCATGGTCGCCGACCTCGGTGTGACCCACGTGGTGTCGCTGAACTCCCGCGACGGCAAGCGCCGCGCCGCCGCCGGAACCGAGGGCGGCGTGCTCGATCCGGTCACCTCCGACCTGATCGTCGAGTGGTTCGGCAGGCGCGGGTACACCGTGTGCGGCCGCTACGGCGAGCCGCTCATCCACAGCGCCGGCGAACTGGTGGTACTCAAGCGCGCCTGACGTGTGGCGGCAGCGGCGCCGGCACGTCCATTTTCGGGTTTCAGTCGTTCTTGGCGACGGCCTTCAACTCGACGACTCGGCTGCGGTAGCGCGTCGTGCCGCGGTTGGTGACGCGGCCTCCAATCCGATGACGAGGTAAGGATGATCATGCTCGTGCCAGGCCTGTCGCTCGCCAGGCTCCAGCATCAGATCCCACACGCGAACATGCTGGTTCTCGAACACGATCCGCTGACCGACGTCGATAAGCGTCACCGTGCCGCCGTCTGGCGCGACGAGGACGTCTCCGAGGGCCATGATCAGTTCGGGCAGCATCTCGGATTCGTTATGGACATGCGCGCGCGAAATGTGACCGCCCGGCATGTTCACCTCGCCGGCCGACAGGCTCTGGACCGGCGCTGTTTCGCTGTACACGACTGGAGTCAGGTTCTGCCCTGTGCGCTGTCCGTCGCGTTCTGGTGAACAGTATCGACCATCACTGGCTCGATTCCGGCGCTGGTCAGGTATGGGCTCACCGCTCGATCACCCCTGCTGTTGTGTATGGCGTTATTCGAGAGTTTCTTTCAGCAGAAATCCCCGCGGTCAATTTCAGAGCTTGCGCTGGTCAATGACGAGGATGATGCCCGTGCGATACGGAATCGTAAAGTGTGTCGTCCGGGCGGCCCGAGCGATCGCCGTATCGGTTTTGCCGCCACACGGCGGCGACCATGCTCCTTCGGCATGAATCGGGAGGCAAATGCACTAATCGACTGGGCACGTGGGAGTAGCCGCGGACCCCGCGCGCGGCCGGAGCCTGGCGGTGCCCCGGTCACACCTGACGCCCGCCGGCCTCCTTCGGTCGCGACTTAACACCGGCCTGCGTTGCTTTCCCGTAACCTGGCCCCGTGGCCTTCCCCGTGCACGCGCAGTGGCCGGAGAACGACCCGGAGCGCACCGACCTGATCCCCCGGATCGATGAGCTCACCGACAGGAGGGCATCGCCGGGCGCACCGGGCCGTCCCGATGGCCGCTACGCGTACATTCGTCCGGCGCGCGGACGCCCCGGTGCCGGCGCGACGCCCCCGCGGGGCAGGCGTCGCCGCCCGCTACGGAAGAGGCGGCTCCGGCGGGAGCTGCTGACCCTGCTGGCGGTCGCGCTGCTGTTGACGTTCCTGATCCAGCACTTCCTGGGCCGGGTGTACTTGATCCCGTCCGGCTCGATGGAGAAGACGCTGCACGGCTGCCCCGGCTGCGACAATGACCGCGTGCTGGTGGACAAGCTCCACTATGCGTTCACCGATCCCGAGCCCGGCGACGTGGTCGTCTTCGAGGGCCCGAACACGTGGACGGAAGACGAGTACCAGGAGCCGTCGGGGAACTTCGTCACCAACGCGCTGCAGCAGGTCGGTGCCCTGGTCGGCCTCGCGCCGCCGGATGAGCGCGACTTCGTCAAGCGGGTGATCGCGGTCGGTGGCCAGACCGTCCAGTGCTGCGACGACAGGATGCGGGTGCTCGTCGACGGCCGCCCGCTCGACGAGCCTTATGTCTACTGGCAGAACGGCAAGCCGAATGCTCAGCAGCGCTTCGACCCGGTGGTCGTGCCCGAGGGCACGCTCTGGGTCATGGGCGACAACCGCAACAACTCGAAGGACTCCCGTGTGCAGGGCGGTGGCGGCGTCCGCGGCGTCGTTTCCATCGACAACGTGATCGGCAAGGCGCGCTACATCGTGCTGCCGACCGCGCGCTGGCAGGGCGTCGGCGACCACAACCCGCAGGGCGGCATCCAGGTCGCGATGGGCGCGTCCGAGTGGCAGCAGGGCCTACCGGCCGGTGTCGGTCTCCTCGCCGCGTGGCCGATGCTGTGGCTCGGCCGGCGAATAACCTGGGCGATCCGGCTGCCTCGACGAACCGACCCGCCGAGGTCGACCAGGCCGTAGGCGGTCAGACGATGCGGCGGGAGCGGGCCAGCGCCAGCCCACCGAGGACCATGGCGATCAGTCCGACCGCCAGGGCCACGAAGCCCCCGACTATTCCGTAGCCGGTGCCGGGACCACCGTCGGCGGCGGCCACGACCAGCCCGCCGATGGCCACGCCGGCCAGGCCGGTCACCAGGGAGACGATGGCGCCCCTTCTCCCGGTGCCGGTGCCGATTCGACCGGCGCGGGCGAGCGTCAGCACGCCGATGACCGCGCCGGCCAGCCCGAGCAGCGCGGCCACGACGGACCAGAGACGCCCGGAGGTCAAGGTGTAAGCATCGGCGGCGGCCGGCTGGACCAGGACGTGCGCGGCTGCCGGTGTGGCAAGCGCGACAACCCCGAGCAGGGCGGCTGCGGCGGCGGCAAGCAGGTGACGGACGGACATGAGGTGCTCCTTCTCCTACGACTGGACGTCACCTGATCATGTCCGCCGGCCCACCGCCGGTCGTCCTGCTGGCGCGGGCAGTTCGCGCTGCCGTCGATGCCGTAGCGGGCTACCGCGGACGCCGCGGGAACCGCGAACCTACCGCGCCCGCGGTAGGCGGCCGATCATCCGCGCGCAGGACTTCCCCGCGCGAACATCCGGTTAGTGTGCAAAGTGTGCGCAGGGTACGGATCGGAGACTGGGCGATCGCCGTCGGCGTGGCGGCGTCCCTGCTGGTCGCCGGGCTGTCCGGGCAACACTCCGCCACGAGTCTCGACCCGCTGGGTTACGCGTTGTTGACAGCCGGCGGCCTGGCGCTGGCCGCGCGCCGCCGGGCTCCGGTCACCGTGCTGGCCGTGACCGGGTTGTGCGCGCTGGGTTACCAAGCCGTCGGGTTCGACGTGCCTGTCGTCGCGTTTCTGTTCGCGGTGTACGCCGCGGTGCGGGCCGGACACCGCATCGTCACGGTGGCGGGTTCGGTGATCATGCTGGCTGCTCTTCCGCTCGCGATCTTGGTCTCTCCACACGACTGGCCCGTGGGCGAGTCGTTCACGCAGTCCCGGGATGTCCTCGAACTGGCCTGGCTGATCGCCGCCGGTGCGGCGGGTGAGGCGCTGCGACAGGCCGAGCGGCGGGCGGACGAGGCCGAACGCACCCGCGAGGAGACCGCGCGGCGCCGCGCCGACGAAGAGCGGCTGCACATCGCGCGGGAGCTGCACGATTCGCTCACCCACCAGATCTCGGTGATCAAGGTGCAGGCCGAAGTCGCCGTCCACCTTGCCCGCAAGCGGGGTGAACAGGTGCCGGAGACCCTGCTGGCGATCCGCGAGGCCGGTCGTGAGGCGGCCCGGGAACTGCGGGCAACCCTGGAGGCGCTTCGCTATGACGACAAGAACCCGGACGACAAGAACCCGCCGCACGGGCTCGACGATGTTCCGGAGCTGGTGGCGCGGGCCCGGACGGCCGGTCTGGAGGCGAAGCTGACGATCGAGGGAGAACGAAACGGCATGCCGGCCGCGGTGGACCGGACCGCTTACCGGATCGTTCAGGAGTCGCTGACCAACATCGCCCGGCACGCCGCCGCCGCTACCGCGTCGGTCCGGATCGACTACCGGCCCGACGCCCTGGTCATCCGGGTCGACGACGACGGCAAGGCCACGCCGGACACCGCGCCGGTACCCGGCGTCGGGCTGCTCGGGATGCGCGAACGAGTCACCGCCCTCGGAGGTCACCTGCGGGCGGCACCACGCAGCGAGGGCGGCTTCACCGTCCAGGCCGAACTTCCCGTGGATCAGTCGTCATGATCCGTGTCCTGCTGGTCGACGACCAGCCGCTCATTCGCAGCGGGTTCCGCGCGCTCCTTGACGTAGAGGACGACATCGAGGTGGTGGCCGAGGCCGCCGACGGCAGCGAGGGCCTGGCGCTGGCCAGGGAGCACGTGCCCGACGTCGCGCTCATCGACGTTCAGATGCCGGTCGTCGACGGTATCGAGGCGACCCGGCGCATCGCCGCGGACCCGGCCCTGGCTCCGGTGCACGTCGTCATCCTGACCAACTACGGCTTGGACGAGTACGTGTTCAACGCGCTGCGCGCCGGCGCGGCGGGGTTCCTCGTCAAGGACATCCAGCCGGAGGACTTCCTGCACGCCGTACGCGTCGCCGCGCGCGGCGACGCCCTGCTCGCACCGTCGATCACCCGCAAGCTGATCAACCGGTACGTCACCCAGCCGCTCAACACCGGCGCCGGCGAGGGGCTCGGGGAACTGACCAACCGCGAACGCGAGGCCGTCGCCCTGGTCGCACAGGGCCTGTCCAACGACCAGCTCGCCGCCCGCATGGTGATCAGCCCGCTGACCGCGAAAACCCACGTCAACCGAGCCATGACCAAGCTCCACGCCCGTGACCGCGCCCAACTCGTCGTCCTCGCCTACGAATCCGGCCTGATAGCCCCGCGCAACGTCTGATACCCACGGTCCGGGTGCGGACCGCCCCCACGAACCCGCGTACGCTGCGCCACAGCCAAGCCGCACGGGAGGACCACGATGTCCAAGCGCACGAGCAAGCGAGCGACCCGCCGCAAGAAGTCGGCGAACCACGGCAAGCGCCCGAACGGCTCCTGACCGACGCGCCGCGCGCCGGCGTAACAGCACGTCCCCCAGCCGAGCAGGTTGTCCACATAGGACATGGTGACCCGCGCGGCGGTAGGTGACTGGGCGCAGGGCGGCGATCGCATGCGGGTCGAACGGGTGATCCTGGTAGGCGTCGATCAGCCTGTCCGGGTCGCCACGAAGGCGTACTGCCGAGCCGCCGGTCGTTGAGTTCGTGCGAAATCCGGAAAGTCCCGCCGAAAGTTCGTTGACCCGGCCAAGATCGCATCCTTAACATCGCGTGTCGCGGCAACTACTCACGACGTCCGTGCTTCGGCACGAGGGAAGCGGGCATGCACATCCTCAGGGGTAAAAGGCCTGATCAGGCCGAGGTGTGCGCCCGAATTCCGTGGCGTCGTCTCCGGGTCGCGCCGGCTGTTGGCACCGGTGCGATGCCCGACCACATCCTGATCCAGCCGGTCCGGGGGGACTCGTCGTGTCCGAGCAGGGAGGGACCTCCGCATGAATGCCAACCGACGGCCCGCGGCGGCTGACGCAGTCAACCAGACCTGGCTGGACTGGTTCGCCAGCCAGATGCTGGCCGACACCGGTCCGGCCACCGAAGCCAGGCTCACCCCCCGGATCGCCTGCGACCACACCGCCACCAACGTCGCCGCGGACGTCGAGGACGAGGACCAGCCGGATCGTCGCCAGCGTCGTTTCCTGTCCAAGCGGGCGGCGGCAGCAGCCGGAATGGCGCTGGCCGCCAGCATGGTGGTCCCGGGGATCGCGTCGGCGGCCCCTGGCACGACCCTGCCGCAGGGGGCGGACCGCAACGACTCGCTGCCCGACGGATACCGGCTGACCGTCAGCGGGAGCCCCGGGGCGTTCGCGCCGATCCCGGTCCTGCCGCCGACGGACGTCGCACAAGCCCGGCCGCAGCTGCTGTATCCCACGCCGCCGGCGTTGGCGCCGCAGCCGGCGCCGACACCGCCCAAGCCGCAGGATCCGTCGGCCAGGCAGCCCGGCGCGACGAGCATCCCCGGCGTCGATCTTCCTTATTCGGAACAGCGGATCGACGCGCTGCGGGAGGTGATCGACAAGGCGGAGCCGCCGGGCTACGTCAGCCAGTTCTCGCCGAAGGCGTTGCGTGCCACGACATTGCCGGCGGACGTGCGCGGGTCGCTGGACAAGGACGCGGTCAACGCGCAGATGCGCCAGTCCTTCATGAACGACCAGTACAACAAGGACGTCCGGGACGGCTTCCGGGACCGGTTCAACCAGAGCATCGACGACATCCACAACGCGAGGACGACGCAGGACCAGGACGCCGCGATCGCGCAGTTCAACCAGACCGCCATGGAGTACAACGCCGCCGAGCTGGCCGAGCGGGACAACTTCGGCGGCCACCCGACGGACGCGCGGGGTCGGATCGTCCGCGGAGTGCCGAAGTCCATGGCGGCCCCGGTCGCGTTGCCGGCGACCTATGGCCAGCAGCCGCAGGTTTCGGCTGGCGAAGTCCAGCCGGTCAACGCTCCCGGGACGAACCCGCTTTCTCCGGACCAGCAGGCGGCCCAACCGGAGCAGGTGCAGCCGGCTGAACCCGCGCAGGTGCAACTGGACCAGGTGCAGCCGGGTGTCTCCGTAGACTTCAGGCAGTCCGAGAGCTGGACCGAGAAGGCCGAGCGCCAGCAGGCGGCCGGCAGCCGGTTCGCCCAGTACGGCCAGTGGGGCGAGCAATCCGCCAAGCCCGCGAGCCCCGGCGTCGACGCCACGCTTGTCGGCGACCAGGTCCAGGGCAGCGTGTACGACGCGAGCACGACCGGCGCGACCCAGCTCGGCGATGTCACCGTCACCGGCGGTGCCGACGCCAGGGCGTTGGGTGGCGAGGCGACCGCGAGGGCGGGCTTCAACAGCAACGACGGGGCCAACGCGCAGGCCACGGTCAACGCCTACCTCGGGCAGGTGTCCGCGCAGGGCTCGGCGCAGTACGGCCCCGTCGCGGTGGGCGGCTCGGCCAAGGGCAACGTCGGCGTCGAGGCCGGGGTGAACGGCTCGATCGGGCCCAACGGGGCGCGGTTGGGTGCGAACGCGTTCGCCGGCGCGCGGGCCAGTGGCGAAGTGCACGCCGACGTCGGCGGGTTGAGCGCCGGTGTCACGGGTGAGGCATGGGCGGGTGTCGGCGCGGAGGCCAACGCGACGTTCGGCCGGACCGAGGACGGCAAGTACACCATCGGCGCTGACGCTGGGTTGGCCCTGGGGGTCGGCGGAAAGACCGGCTTCAAGGCCACGGTGGACCCGGCCAAGGTCTATCAGACCGCGAGCGACGTCTACCAATCCGTGCGCGACGCGGCCAGCTCGCTGAACCCCTTCGGCAGCTCCTCGACGGACAACGACCAGCAGCCGACGCCGGAGGTTCAGCCCGAGGCGCCGGAGGTTCAGCCCGCGCCGACGCCGGAGGTTCAGCCCGAGGCGCCCACTCAAGAGGTTCAGTCCGAGGCGCCGGCGGACGGCACCATTAGCGACTCCGGCGGTTCGGACAGCCTTGGTTCGGACAGCCTTGGTTCCGAAAACCCTGACGGCTCAGGCAGCCTCAGCGGCGACCTGGGTGGTGGCGGCGACTTCGGTGGTGGCGGCGACTTCGGTGGTGGCGGCGACTTCGGTGGTGGCGGCGACTTCGGTGGTGGCGGCGACCTGGGTGGTGGCGGCGACCTGGGTGGCGGTGGCGACCTGGGTGGTGG